>CANJXV010000026.1 GCA_947478935.1 Comamonadaceae bacterium | reverse complement strand
CTTGACCGTTTTTCGCAAAGACGAGAACCGCACTTTCCCCGTCACCATCATCCGTGAAGAGATCAAGCAACAGTCGGTGCGCGGCAAACTGATAGAGCCAGGCTACGCCTGGATACGCGTGAGCCAGTTCCAGGAACGTACCGTCGATGACTTTGTAAAAAAGGTCAACGACTTGTATGAACAAGACCCCAAGATCAAAGGCATGGTGCTGGATTTGCGTAACGACCCGGGCGGCCTGCTCAATGCCGCTGTGGCCATTTCAGCCGCCTTCTTGCCCGATAACGTGACTGTAGTCAGCACGAATGGGCAGACTGAAGAAAGCAAGCAAACCCTGCGCGCCACTGCGCGTGACTACATGGGCCGTATGGGCGCGGACCCAATCAAAAAACTACCTGCGCAGCTTAAAAATATTCCACTGATTGTGCTGGTCAATGAGGGCTCCGCTTCGGCCAGCGAAATTGTGGCCGGCGCCCTACAAGACCATAAGCGTGCCACCATCATGGGTGGGCAAACCTTTGGCAAAGGCTCGGTGCAAACCTTCCGTCCTTTGAGCGGTGATACCGGCCTGAAGATCACCACCTCGCGCTACTACACCCCGAGTGGCCGCTCCATCCAGGCCAAAGGCATCGTGCCGGACTTGATGATCGATGACACCGAAGAAGGCAGCCCCTTTGCAGCGCTGCGCACGCGTGAAGCCGACCTGGAAAAACACCTGGCCAGTGGTCAAGGAGAAGAAGTAAAAGACCCGGCCCGCGAAAAAGCGCGCGAAGAGGCCATGAAACGCCTGGAAGAAGAATCGCGCAAACCGGTGGCTGAACGCCGAGCCCCTGAATTTGGTTCGAACAAAGATTTCCAACTTGGCCAAGCCCTCAAAAAGCTCAAGGGCCAGCCTGTGCTTATCAGCAAAACGCAGGTGGAGCGCAGCACAGAGAAAAAAGAGGAATGAGGCGGCCCGGTGTCTGAACCGGAAGTACTGCCCGACGCAGATTTGCTTCGGTATTCGCGGCACCTGCTGCTCGATGACATCGGAGTGGAGGGTCAGCGGCGCATTTTGCAATCGCGCGCGCTCATTATTGGTGCCGGTGGCCTGGGCTCACCAGCGGCCATGTACTTGGCCTGCTCGGGGGTGGGTAACATCACCATCGTCGATGACGATACCGTCGATCTGACCAATTTGCAACGCCAGATCATGCACAGCACGGCAAGCCTCGGCAAAGCCAAAGTGCTATCGGCCCAAAACACACTGGCCCAACTCAACCCGGCGGTGCAGGTCCGGGCGCTGCAAACACGCGCCGATGCGCAGCTGCTGCAAAGCTTGGTATTGCAGGCCGATGTGGTGCTCGATTGCTCCGATAACTTTCAGACTCGCCAGGCCATCAACGCAGCGTGTGTGCAACAGCGTATACCGCTGGTCAGCGGCGCGGCAATTGGAATGGACGGGCAAATTGCGGTGTATGACCTGCGCGATGACAAAGCGCCCTGCTACGCCTGCGTGTTTGCGCCCGATGCCCCGCCCGAAGAAGCGCGCTGCGCCACCATGGGCGTGCTGGCGCCCTTGGTCGGTGTGATCGGTGCAATGCAAGCGCTGGAGGCGCTAAAACTGTTGGCGCACACGGGCACCTCCTTAAACGGCTGTTTGCTCATGCTCGATGCGCGCAACATGGAGTGGACGCGGATGCGGGTACAAAAAAATCCGGCTTGTGCGGTCTGCGGCACCAAGCACTAGAGCCAACACCCAAGCTGTGCGGCGCACCAGCCTAAGCGCCCAGAATCCAGCCTTCTAAAGCGTCCATGTCTGCAGGCAAGCCGTAGCGCGCATCGCCTTGCGCGTGGGCCGCTTGCGCCCACGCGGCTTGGACTAGGCACAGCACCGCGTCCAGAGCATCACCACTGGCGTCCTGGGCCAGTGCATCGCGTTGTGCGTGGCTGAGCTTAAGGCGCGTGCCCCAGCGCGTCTGCCCTAGTTCGAGGGCGTTGATTAGGTCTTTGCGGGCAATCAAACGCTCTGGCGTTTGCTTGGTTTTGTCATCACTTTTATAACTTTGCGTACCCAACACTTCGCGCGCCAGCATGCCTGGATAGGCCTCTAGTGCAATGCGCAAGGCCTTCTTATGAGGCGCTTGCAAGCCGGGGAAATAGGCCTGCGATGCCAAGATGGCGGGTACGCCCGCATGCAACATGTAGGCGACCGGCGGATTCACCCATTTCATGGAAGGGCTGGAGCCTGCCGGTTCGTCGGTGGCCCGGTGTGCGAACTTGCCGCCTGCGGGACGGCTGTCGCAAAAGGCCGCGAACAGAGCACGAATCTGGGAACGGGGCAAGGCGGCGTAATGCGCGATGCAGTCTTCCCAGCGCGTGGGCCAGTCCAAATGCACTATGAGTTCGCGCGGCAGGCCAAAGGGTAAATCGAAACCGCCTACCCAAGCCTGGTGCGCGTCCAGCGCCGCAGTAAACGCATCCAAACTTTGCAAGCGCTCCAGGCAATCCAATACGAGGCGCGCGCCGTCGCTATGACCCCAGGCCAGGACGATGTGCTTGCGTGGCCCCGGACTGCTGGAAAAATCGCAACCCAGCAACATGGCCATGGTTGATCGATAAGCCGCTTAGGCCCGGCCCATGATGGACGCAGTGGCCATCAGTTCTTCCAACAAGGCCAGTGACACTTTGCCGGACACGTTGTAAGGATCTAACTCGGGTTTTTCCGCGTACTTAAGCAAGATGCTGGCATTGATTTTGGACATATTGACCTGACCCATGGTCCAACCGCTAAAGCGTCGCTCGCTGATTTCTTCATAATGCAGCAAGATCACGTCTTTATGGCGCGGGTCGCGCTGGATGTGGCCGTACAGCTCGCTGACCGCATTGCGTCCACCCTCGATGGCTTGCAAAAAGATACCGCCGCCATAGCAAAGAATACCGGTGATGCCCTGGCCTGGATTGCCCTGACGGGACTGCGCCAGGATTTGTTCAATCTCTGCGCTGGCGGGGTCAATAGCGCGACTGGCATAAAGCAAACGGACCAACATGGTTCAGCCTTTCTTAGGAATGAGAGACAAAAACTCGCGGCGTAAATTCGGGTCTTTCAAAAACACGCCACGCATGACGGAATTAATCATCTTGCTGTCCATGTCTTTCACGCCGCGCCAGGACATGCAAAAGTGGCTGGCCTCCATCACGATAGCCAGGCCATCGGGTTGGGTTTTTTCCTGTATCAGGTCGGCGAGTTGCACCACCGCTTCTTCCTGAATTTGGGGCCGCCCCATCACCCACTCGGCCAGGCGCGCATATTTGCTCAGGCCGATCACATTGGTGTGCTCGTTGGGTAATACGCCAATCCAAATATTGCCAATCACCGGGCAAAAATGGTGGCTGCAGGCGCTGCGCACGGTGATCGGGCCGACGATCATGAGTTCGTTCAGGTGTTCGGCATTGGGAAATTCGGTAATCGCCGGCGCCGGCACATAGCGGCCCCGGAACACTTCATTAAGGTACATCTTGGCCACCCGGCGCGCGGTGTTGGCGGTGTTGTGGTCATGCTCGGTATCAATCACCAGAGCGCCCAGCACGCCACGCATTTTTTCCTCTACCTCGTCCAGCAAGGCTTCGAGTTCGCCGGGATGAACAAATTCGGCAATATTGTCGTTGGCGTTAAAACGCTTACGGGCGGCCTGTATGCGCTCCCGGATTTTGACGGAAACCGGGGTTCCTACGTCCTCGTCAGATGGATTCATGGCGATCTAATAATGATGGCTAACAAACCATATTACCAGCGTTTGCTTATCGCACCGAGGCCTATAAGCAATGCACGCGGGGCCCGCGCGGGATTGGCCGGATGCTGGCGCGGCTCAGTAGCGGCGCCCCACGACAAACAAGCCGATTCGCATAATGACCAGTGCCAGCCGGTCCAGCACGCGCTGCCAGTGGCCGCGCCCAATGTAGCGCAATGGGTCCATGTGCACCGATTGCTGCGCGATCGCTGAAAGCAGGCGCTGGCGTAGCACCAGAGCGAAATGTTCATCGCGCAAAACTACATTGGCTTCACGCGCCAGTAAGAGACTTAAGGGCTCCAGGTTGGACGAGCCCACAGTCGCCCAAACGCTATCGACCACCGCCACTTTGGCATGTAACAAACCGCCCTGGTACTCATAAATTTGCACACCCGCTGCCAGCAAACTGCCGTAGACCGCGCGTGCGCCATGAAACTGCATGAAATATTCATAGCGCCCTTGCAACAACAGGGTCACGCGCACGCCGCGCTGCGCCGCATGTTCCAACGCATGCCGCAATTTACGCCCAGGCATGAAATAGGCGTTGGCAATCAATACCTCGTGGTGCGCCTGGCCTATGGCCTGGCGGTAGGTTTGCTCAATGCGGCTGCGGTTTCGCAGGTTGTCGCGCAATACCAATGCTGCCGGTATCTTGCCCGGCATATCGTCCGGCGCGGGGGCCTGCTTGGGGGCGGGTTGTGGTCGCAAGGCGGCTTGCCATTGGCTACGCGCCTTTGACCACTGGCGCGATTCCAAACCGCGCGCAAAATCGAGTCGGGACCAAAAGCGCCGCATCAGCGTCTGAGCGTCCATCACCAAGGGGCCTTGTACCTGCACCGCAAAATCCAAGCGCGCCGCGTCTAAAGTGCCCAAACGCAAATCATGAAAATCATCCATAACATTGATACCACCGCAAAAGGCCACGCGCCCATCGACCACGCAGAGCTTGCGGTGCAAACGGCGCCAGCGCACGGGGAAAAAAACTCCTAGCCAACCCAAAGGCGAGAAGCGGTGCCAGCGCACCCCAGCTGCGTCAAAGCGCGCCGTCCATGGCGAGGGCAGCGCGGGCGTGCCTATGCCATCGACCACCAGATAGACCTGCACGCCGCGCAGCGCCGCGCGCTCTAACGCAGCAGCCACCGCCTGGCCCTGTTCGTCAAAGGCAAAAATATAGGTTTCTAAACGTACCTCGTGCTTGCTGTGCTCGATGGCATGCACCATGGCCTGGAACAACTCCTTGGCACCTTGCAGCAATTGCAGGTCATGGCGCGCACGCAAATGCACCGCGTTCATAGTGGCGCCCGGCCCGGCAGCACAAACTCGGCCACGATGGGCAAATGGTCCGACATGCGCGCCCAGTGCGGGCCATGGGGCACATGCTGGCGCAAAGGCTGTAGACCACGGGTGTAAACATGGTCCAAAGCCAGCAAAGGCAAGGCCGAAGGAAAGGTGGGTAAATGCTGATGCGTGGGCGCCTCAAGGCCCACGTCACCCAGCACTTTGCGCACACTGGCGTTCCACTCATTGAAGTCCCCGGCCACAATGATCGGCGCATCGGGCGCGATATCGCGGCGCACGTAATCGCATACCTGCTGTAACTGGCGCATGCGCCCGCCGCGCATCAAACCCAGATGCAGCACCAGCACATGCACAGTCTGCCCGCGCACATCCACTTCGCTATGCAAAAGCCCGCGCTGCTCGAAGCGGTGATCCGACATATCGGCGTGCTGGTGCGCCAGTACCGGCCAGCGTGATAGCAAGGCATTACCGTGCTCGCCGTGGCGCGTAATCGCATTGCTGCGGTACACGGCGGTGTGACCCTGCGGCGCCAGAAAATCGGCCTGGCCCTGCACAGGCCAGTGGGCGAAAAACTGCGCCTCGCGCCGGTTGAGCTTTCGCACTTCCTGCAAGCAGACCAAGTCCGCGTCCAGGCGGGCAATCGCCTGGCGCAAATTGTGAATTTCCAAACGCCTCGCCGGGCCCAGGCCGCGCACACCTTTGTGGATGTTGTAGCTGACCACACGCAAAACAGCTGGCATAGCGGCTCTGTCAGCTTGCAAACCGGGGAAGCAGCAAGCAGGCTTCGGCATTCGAAGGCGAAAAACACAGCGCCGCCGCCTCCGTATAGGGCAGCCACTGCAAAGCGGTGTGTTCGCGCGGCTCTAGCTGCACCGCCGTGCCCTCGGGCACTTGCAAACCAAAAACATGTTCGGTGTTCATTACTACGCCCGGCGCGTAGCGGTGCAACCAGCGCGGGTAAATCGGGTACACGTTTTCCAGCGCCCAGTCTTGCAAATGGGCATGCAAGGGCGAGCCGAGGGAACAGTTAATACCGGTCTCTTCGCGTACCTCGCGGACGGCGGTTTCCTCGAAGGATTCGTGCGCGTGGTCTTTGCTGCCGGTCACCGATTGCCAAAAAGCCGGTGCCGCTGGATCGGAGTCGGCACGGCGGATCAGCAAGACCTGCAGGGACGGCGTGTAGATCACCACCAACACAGATTGGGGAATTTTCAAGGCGGGGCGCATAAGCGGTGGCAAAGCATGCCCCCATTGTGCCTGCCGCTTTTGCGCAGGGCCGCTGCAGGCTGTGCAGTCGCTACACTTGCCCGGCAACCCCAAGCATGCGTGCCGTGCAAGGCACCACACCCACATGAACGTCCTGGTCTTTTTCGCGGTTCTCGCCTTCAGCCTGCAAATGCGCAATTCGCTGGAGCAGCGTCGCCGTGTGTTGATTCTGGGTAGATTTTTGCGGCGCTACCAGATTGAGAACCTGATGCAAACCCTGGTGGACGGCTATTTGCGCGCCATGGGTGAGCAGGAAGCAGAGCGGCGCCAAAGCATTTGGTCCATGCTGACCCAAACCGAAAACCAACTCGAGAGCCAATTTCAAAGTTTGCTGACCGACTTGGCAGCCGAAGCCGACCCACGCCGTTTACGCGCCAGTACCCTGCCCTTGAGTTTGCCACTGGCCACGCGCTGGCTGCCCGCTTCTACGTTCAGCCTGCACGACATTTTGCTGGCACACGGTGAGGGCATCAGCCGCGTGATGGGCAACGCAGCAGGCCTGTCCGCGCGCGACCGGGCCTTTTGCTTAACAGCTGAATTGCTGTTGATGCAGCACAGCTGCCACTGGTTTTGCAAGTCGCGCTGGGTAGCTTCGGCGCGCATGCTGGCGCGTCACCAGACCAGCCATGTTCAATTGCTCGATGCAGTGTCCGAGCCCACGCGCCGGGCTTACCAGCGCATCATGGGCGTCTAGAGCCTGGCGCAGGCCTGTCAGGCCTTGACGGCGTCCAGGTTGCGCAAGCGGATGTGCAACTCGCGTAACTGCTTTTCGTCTACCGGGCTGGGCGCTTGCGTAAGCAAACACTGGGCGCGCTGGGTTTTGGGGAAGGCAATTACATCGCGGATGGATTCGGCGCCAGTCATCAAGGTGATGATGCGGTCCAGACCGAAGGCCAAGCCACCATGTGGGGGGGCGCCATATTGCAAAGCATCAAGTAGGAAGCCGAACTTGAGCTGTGCCTCTTCGGGCGTGATCTTGAGCGCATCAAACACTTTTTGCTGAACATCGGCGCGATGGATACGCACCGATCCGCCACCCATTTCCCAGCCGTTCAAGACCATGTCATAGCCTTTGGAAATGCATTTTTCGGGGGCGGTGACCATCCAGTCCTCGTGACCGTCTTTGGGCGCGGTAAAGGGGTGATGGGTAGCGGTGTAGCGCTGCGCTTCCTCATCAAACTCGAACATCGGGAAGTCCACCACCCACAGGGGCGCCCAGCCTTTTTCGAACAAGCCCTGCTTTTTGCCGAAATCGCTGTGGCCGATTTTCAAGCGCAAAGCGCCAATAGCATCATTCACGATCTTGGCTTTGTCGGCGCCAAAGAAAATCAAATCGCCATCCTGTGCGCCCGTACGCTTTAGTAACTCGGCCAATGCTGCGTCGTGGATGTTTTTGACGATGGGGCTTTGCAAACCGGGCCAGCGCGAGGTGGCCTCTTGGCCTGGGCCTTTAGACGCATCGTTAACCCGGATGTAGGCCAGGCCTTTGGCGCCATAAATTTTGACGAACTCAGTATAGGCGTCAATCTCGCCGCGGCTGATACCGCCGCCCTCGACCGAGCCGCCAGGTACGCGCAGCGCCACCACGCGCCCGCCCTTCATGGTTGCCGCACTCGAAAACACTTTGAAATCCACGTCTTTCATGACGTCGGTCATTTCGGTAAATTGAAGTTTCACGCGCAAGTCCGGCTTGTCCGAACCATAGATGTGCATCGCATCGGCGTAACTCATCACCGGAAAGTTGCCCAGGTCTACGCCAATGGTGTTTTTAAATACCGTCGCAATCATGCCCTGGAACATATCGCGGATTTCTTCTTCGCCCAGGAACGAGGTTTCGATATCAATCTGGGTAAATTCGGGCTGGCGGTCGGCGCGCAAGTCTTCGTCGCGAAAGCACTTAGTGATCTGGTAGTAGCGGTCAAATCCAGCCACCATCAGCAATTGCTTGAACAACTGGGGCGATTGCGGCAAGGCAAAAAACTGGCCGTCGTGGACGCGGCTGGGCACCAGGTAGTCGCGCGCGCCTTCGGGTGTGCTCTTGGTGAGCATGGGGGTTTCGATGTCCACAAAGCCATTGGCGTCCAGAAATTTGCGCACCTCCATGGAAACCCGGTAGCGCAGCATCAAATTGTTTTGCATATAGGGCCGGCGCAGGTCCAGCACGCGGTGCGTGAGCCGTGTGGTTTCGGACAAGTTGTCTTCGTCGATTTGGAAAGGCGGCGTTACCGACGGGTTGAGGACAATCAACTCTTGGCACAAAACTTCGATTTTTCCGCTCTTCAGGTTGCCATTAACGGTACCGTCAGGGCGCGCACGCACCAGGCCCTTGACTTGTACGCAAAACTCATTGCGCAGGCCTTCGGCGGTCTTGAACATCTCGGGACGGTCCGGATCGCAAACCACCTGGACATACCCTTCGCGGTCCCGCAGATCGACAAAAATCACGCCACCATGGTCGCGCCGACGGTTGACCCAGCCGCACAAGGAAACGGTTTGGCCCATAAGGGCTTCGGTCACAAGACCGCAATAGTGGGAGCGCATTGCCATGGTGTGTTGTCCATCCCCTCGCGGGGCAGTGAAGTGGGGTTTAAGTTGCGGGGCCGTGGTCCGAGGGCACAGGAAGCACCGTCGGCGACACCGCGCCCATCGAAATAACGTAAGTCAGCGCTTCGTCCACGCTCATGTCCAGTTCAATCACCTCAGCGCGCGGCAACAAAAGAAAATAACCGCCAGTCGGGTTGGGGGTGGTGGGCACATAGACGCTAATGAGGTCGCCTGGCAAGTGACGAGCCACTTCGCCATCGGGCACGCCGGTTTGGAAAGCAATCGTCCAGCTACCGGGGCGCGGAAACTGCACCAACAACGCCGTACGAAACGCATTGCCATTGCTGGAAAACAGCGTGTCCGACACTTTCTTCACGCTGTTGTAAATCGACTTGACCACCGGGATGTGGGTAAACATCCGGTTCCACTGCTTGAGCCACCAGCGGCCCGCCACATTGGAAACTAAGGCGCCGGTGAGCAACATAAAGCCCAGCACCAGCACAACACCCAGACCGGGAATATGGCGCAACTTCTCGAGCGAGGCAGCGGACTGGTCGGAGCTGACGGCCGAAAGCGCGGTGAGCATCTGGCCGAACAAGCCATCTAACACATTCATCATCCACAGCAGCACCCAAATAGTGATGGCCAGCGGCAGCCACACCATCAGTCCGGTTAGCAGGTATTTTTTAAATGGCACGGAATAACCTTTGGGGCTAGTGGAGCGGGGCGTGAGGCTTAAGGCGAAGCCGCTGGTGTTGCACTCGCTGTGGCGGGAGTGGAAGCGACTGCTGCGGCCGGCGCGGCGGTGACCGGCGCAGTCGATGGAGTGTCAGTACCTGGGGCACTGGAAGTAGTCGCACCGTCAGCGCCCTTCTCAGTTTTTGGAGGAACAGCGCCTTCCGAACTGGCGGGAGCTTCGGTCTTGCCGCCCCGAAAATCGGTGACGTACCAACCAGAACCCTTGAGCTGAAAGCCGGCAGCGGTGACTTGTTTTTCAAAGGCGGGCTGACCACAACTTAGGCAATCGCTCAAAGGCGCATCGGAGATTTTTTGCAAAACGTCCTTGGCAAATCCGCAGGCGCTGCACTTGTAGGCGTAAATAGGCATAGCAAAAAGCCTTTGGCGGGCGGGTGGCAAAGCCTATGATTATAGTTTGCCTAGTGCCAGAAAACCCCTTTCGCAAGGGCCAGCGTCAAGAGCACACCCAGGATAAAACCACCCAAGCCAAATACTACGGCCTGCAAAAAGCCGTGCGTGCGCTGCTGCTGCACCAGCAAACGGGCCAATAAATCGCGCTGGACCGCATCTTGCGGGCTGTGTTGCAGGTACTGGTGTAAGAGCACCGGCAACTGCGGCAAGACCTTGGCGTATAGCGGCGCCTGCTTTTTAACTTCAGCCCACAGCTTTTGCGGTCCTACCTGGTCGCCCATCCATTTTTCTAGAAAGGGCTTGGCCGTGGCCCACAGGTCTAGGTCAGGATCGAGCTGGCGACCCAGGCCTTCGATGTTGAGCAAAGTCTTTTGCAGTAAGACAAGTTGCGGCTGAATTTCTACCTGGAAGCGGCGCGAGGTCTGAAACAAACGCAACAAGACCATGCCCAAGGAAATTTCTTTCAAGGGCCGGTCAAAGTAGGGTTCGCACACCGCGCGGATGGCCGCTTCCAGCTCATCGACACGGGTGACCGCAGGCACCCAGCCGGACTCAATATGCAGTTGGGCCACACGCTTGTAATCGCGCCGAAAAAAGGCCGCAAAATTTTGCGCCAAGTATTCCTTGTCCACCTCGGTCAGCGAACCAACAATACCAAAGTCCAGCGAGATGTAGCGGCCCAGTGTGGCCGGATCCACACTGACCTGGATATTGCCCGGATGCATATCGGCGTGGAAAAACCCATCGCGAAACACCTGAGTAAAAAACAGCGTTACGCCGTCGCGCGCCAGCTTGGGAATATCCACACCCGCTGCGCGCAAAGCATCCACCTGACTGATGGGCAGGCCGTGCATACGCTCCATCACCAGCACATCGGTAGTGCACAAGTCCCAGTACATCTCAGGGATCAAAACCAGCCCCAGGCCTTGCATATTGCGGCGCAGCTGCGCAGCGCTGGAGGCCTCCCTAATAAGGTCCAACTCGTCGTGCAGGTATTTGTCAAACTCGGCCACCACTTCGCGCGGCTTGAGGCGGCGCCCGTCTTCAGACCAGCGCTCGATGAAGTTGGCCATCCAGCGCATGAGCGCGATGTCCTGGTCCATCGCGGCCAGCATGCCCGGACGCAGCACCTTGATCGCCACCTCGCGTTCGCCACCCTCGCGCGTGCGCATGACCCCAAAGTGCACTTGCGCGATCGAGGCACTAGCCACCGGTTTGCGCTCGAAGGACACAAAGAGTTCAGCAATCGGTTTGCCCAGCGATTTTTCAATGGCCGCGACCGCGATATCCGAATCAAAAGGCGGCACCCGGTCTTGAAGCTTGGCTAATTCGTCTGCAATGTCTACGGGCAAAAGGTCGCGCCGAGTGGAAATCACCTGGCCCAGCTTGACGAATATGGGCCCCAGATGCTCCAAGGCCATGCGCAAACGCGCGCCGCGCGGCGCTTCCAAGCGGCGTCCCAGGCGCAAAGCACTTGCCAGCCAACGCGCCCAGCGCTGTGCACCCAGGCTCTCCAAGAAAATGGCGTCCAACCCGTAGCGAAACACCACATAGGCGATAAACAAGCCCCGTGAAATGCGCTTCATGCAGCGCTTTCTGTGCTTGCGCCACCCGCGCTGCCGGGACGGCGCACGCTGCCTGCAAACTGGCGCAACGCGCGGACCATGCCTTGCACGCCATCGACCAGCATATGGGCTGGCACATCACCCAGGATGCGTGCCAGATCGGCCTCGATGTCCCAACGCACATGGTCGATCAGCCAGTTGATATCTGCGGCCAGTTGTACATCGCCTTGCACCTGCACATCGGGCTTGCCACCATCGAGCAAAGGCTGCAACACCTGCCAGGGATTGGCCGCCGTCAATGTCAGCTGCAAATCCACGACGCCGCCGTCCGCGGCAAGCGGCACATGCTCGAACAGGCCCGCCGGGCTTATGCGCAGTTGCAAATGCCATTGCAGCCATTGCACCTTGAGCACGCGCCCCTTTTGCTGCACCAGGCGCGCCATGGCCTGGGGTTCTTGCATCAGCACATGGTTAAGCAGCAAGACCACGCGCCTTTGCAATTCGTCAATCGCCCAGTCGGGCGATGTCAAAGCGGAGGGGCCATTGGCAAAAACGTTTTGCGCAAAAGAAAAAGGGGACTGTGTTGCCATAGCCCCCGATTATTCCCGATGTAGCTTTTACGACTCCCTTTACGGGCCATCGTTGGCCATGCCTATTGCAAAGCCTGCACCCCGGCCACCAGCCAGCCGCCGCCAGATTTGGGTTTGGTCATGTTCCAGACCTCGCGGAAGGGGCTGGGGCTGGCGCTCGGCTCTTCGCGGATCATTCCAGTGAACTCCACGCTGGCCATGTATTCATCGGCCAATTCTTCGATGCCCAGCAAATGGGCGTCAATGGACAGCACTTCGGTCTGGTTGGGCTTGGCGCCGGTGTGGGCCTCACGCTCGGATAGCTGGGTGCGGATTTCGGTCAGCATGCCGTCGGTCATCATGGCGCGCAGGCTGCTGATGTCGGCCTTGTCCCAGGCGGCTTGCAGGGTAATGAAATTAGCCTTGGCTGCGCTTATGAAGCCTGCGGTGTCAAAGCCTGCGGGCACGCCCCAGGCCTGCGAGCCTGCGAGCGCCGAGCCGATCATCGAGCCACCAGCGGGCGCGCTCCCTTGGAAATGCGTACCCTGCTGCTCTCGCTCCCAAGGGCGGGCCGAAGCGTCATTGCCCACGTTCTCGGGCCGGTAGGCGGTACGTTGCTGGGTGTTCATCGAGTCACCGGCATAGGCATAGCCATCGCTCTGCGGGCGGCGGTTTTGCATGAAATAACGAAATACCATGAAGGCGAGCATCAGTGCACCGACCACCAGCAAAATCTGGCCCATGCCTTCGCCTAGGCCCATGGAATGCGCCAGCCAAGCCAGGCCCAAACCTGCGGCCAGGCCACCGAGCATTGCGCCCCAAGGGCGGCTGGGCGCCGCTGCGGCGGGTGCCGGTCTGGCCGCTGCATTGCCAACGGCTTGAGAAGGCGCGGCAGGCGCACTGTCACGCTGGGTCACATTGCCCGATTGACGCCCCATGGATTTGCCACCGGCCAGGCGCCCGGCCTCAGCCTGCAAACTGAACAACAAAACAAAGGCCGCTATCAAAGCAGTCAACCATTTCATATCGAATCCTTCAAAACTAGAAATACAGCACATCAAGCCTGGTAAGTGCGGCCCGCACTGCGCTTTGCAAGCGCAGTCGGTTGCTTTAGCACTTGTTCAGCACTTGATTCCCACATGCAATGCCGCGATGCCACCGGTCAGGTTGTGGTAGTCCACATGGCCAAAACCACCGGCGTGCATCATGGCCTTGAGTTCGTCCTGGCTTGGATGCATGCGGATGGACTCGGCCAGGTAGCGGTAGCTGGCGTCATCACCGGCCACCAGCTTACCTAAGAGGGGTAAAACCTTAAACGAATACCAGTCATAGGCCTTTTCCAGGGGCGGGGCTATCTTGGAAAACTCCAGCACCAGCAGTTTGCCGCCGGGGCGCAGCACGCGGCACATCTCGGCCAGCGCCAGGTCTTTATGGGTCATATTGCGCAGACCGAAGGCCACACTGACTAGGTCGAAATAGCCATCGGCAAAGGGTAGGCGCTCGGCGTCGCAAACCACCGTAGGCAGCAGTACGCCAGCGTTGAGCAGGCGGTTACGCCCAGTGCTGAGCATGGCGTGGTTGATGTCGGTATGCACCACCTGGCCGCGCTTACCCACTTTGCTGGCAAAGGCCAGCGCCAGGTCGCCGGTGCCGCCCGCGATGTCCAGTGCTTTGTCGCCTTCTTGCAGGTTGGCCACCATTACGGTGTAGGCCTTCCAGGCTCGGTGCAGGCCGCCGGACATCAAGTCGTTCATTACATCGTACTTGGAAGCCACCGAATCAAAAACACCGCGTACGCGGCGTGCTTTTTCCGCTTCGTCTACCGACTGAAATCCAAAATGCGTGGTGCTCATGGTGCTCTGCGCTGTTCAATGGCTGGCGCAGCCGTGCCCAGCGGCTACCGGCATCGGCGCATCACGCTCGCGCCCGGCATCTTGCAAACGCTTTTCATAGTCGCGCCACAAGCGTTCTTGCTCCGTACCCAGAAAATACAAATAGTCCCAAGAAAAAATGCCCGTATCGTGCCCGTCCGAGAAGCGCGGTTGCACTGCGTAATTGCCCACCGGATCCAGCGCCTCCAGTTCCACCAAGCGCTTGCCGGTTTGCAGCACTTCCTGCCCCGGCCCGTGGCCCTGCACTTCCGCGGATGGCGAGTACACGCGCATCAACTCAAAAGGGATACGAAAGTCCGCACCATCCGAAAAACTAATTTGCAATACGCGCGATTGGCTGTGCACCGTCAGGTCTTGGGGGGTGGGGGAATGTTTGCTCAGGCCGGCCATAGCATTTAACTCGGGTGGTGTGTCTGCGCGCCAAGGGCATTCTTGGCGCATCTGCGACTGTAACCGCCTACACCAGCACCCGCTCAATACCCCCGGTATTGGCCTTTTGCACATAGGCGGGCAGCCATTGCTCGCCCAGTATCAGGCGCGCCATCTCGACCACGATGTAGTCCGCCTCCAAGAGGCCGTTATTCAGGTCATTGCCATAACGGCTGAGGCCTTGCAGGCAACTGGGACAGCTGGTCAAGATCTTGGTCGGCCCGCCCGCGGCCAGACCTTGGTCAGCTTTGAGCGCTGCCAGATCGTCCGCGCCCTGGCGCAATTGCTCTTCCTTGCGAAAGCGAATCTGGGTAGAAATATCAGGCCGGGTCACGCCCAAGGTGCCGGACTCGCCGCAGCAGCGTTCACTTTTAAGCACCGTCTCACCGACTAAGGCCTTCACGGTTTTCATCGGATCTTGCAGCTTCATGGGGCTGTGGCAAGGGTCGTGGTACAGGTAGCCGGACGCGGCGGGGGCCGAGCCATCGGCCGCCAACGCGGAGCCCAGGGTGATGCCCTTCTCCAGCAAATATTCATGGATGTCGATGATGCGGCAGCCGGGGAATATTTTGTCGAATTCATAGCCTTGCAGTTGGTCATAACAGGTACCGCAACTGACCACCACGGTTTTGATGTCCAAGTAGTTGAGCGTGTTGGCAACGCGGTGAAACAGAACGCGGTTGTCGGTGATGATTTTTTCTGCCTTATCGGCCTGGCCGCTGCCGCGCTGCGGATAGCCGCAGCACAAATAGCCCGGCGGCAGTACGGTTTGCACACCCGCGTGCCAGAGCATGGCCTGGGTCGCCAAGCCCACCTGGCTAAACAAGCGCTCGGAGCCGCAACCGGGGAAGTAAAACACCGCCTCGGTTTCAGACGTAGTAGCCAGCGGGTCGCGGATGATGGGCACGTAGTCTGCATCTTCAATATCCAGCAATGCGCGGGCGGTGCGCTTTGGCAGGCCACCGGGCATCTTTTTATTGATGAAGTGAATCACCTGCTCTTTGATGGGCGCGGCGCCTACCGTGGAGGGTGGCTTGGCGGTCTGGCGGTTTGCAAGCACGCGCAGCACATCATTGGCCAGGCGCTGCGCTTTAAAGCCCACGCCCACCATCATGCTGCGCATGAATTTGATGGTTTGCGGGTTGGTGGCGTTCAGAAACGCCATGGCCAAGGCGTTGCCCGGCCGGAAACTCTTTTTCCCCATCTTGCGCAGCAGATTGCGCATATGCATGGTCACGTCGCCAAAATCGATTTTGACGGGACACGGGCTTTCGCACTGGTGGCATACGGTGCAGTGGTCGGCCACGTCTTCAAATTCCTGCCAGTGCTTGATGGACACGCCCCGGCGGGTT
>CANJXV010000025.1 GCA_947478935.1 Comamonadaceae bacterium | reverse complement strand
GGCGCCGCTGTGCCAGTCCACGCCGGCAAAGCGGTCTATGTCTTTGGTGGCGAATTGCTTGGCCAGCGCTTGGTGTTCGGCACCCAGTACGTTGATGGCGTAATGCGTGCAGTTGCGCAGCACGTCCATGGAGGCCGAGCGCAGGCCCAGACTCCAGAGCACCAAGGGCGGGTCTAGCGAGACCGCGTTAAACGAGTTCACCGTCAGGCCCACCAGGGCGCCGCTGGCGCTGCGCGCGGTCACCACGGTGATACCGGTGGCGACCTGGCCCAAGGCTTGGCGAAACTCGGTTTGGCTGAAGGCGGGCGCGCTGGCAGTGGGTGCGTCTAGCTCCTCGGTGCGGGGGATGTGGTTCAAATCAATGGCCTAATATTTTGGACAGGAAGTCGCGGCTGCGCTCACTTTGCGGGTTGTTGAAAAACGACTCGGGCGTGTTTTGTTCCACGATCTGCCCCTCGTCCATAAAGATAACCCGATCGGCCACCGCCTTGGCAAAACCCATTTCATGTGTCACGCACACCATGGTGATGCCTTGCTCAGCCATCTCGATCATGACATCGAGCACTTCCTTGATCATCTCCGGATCCAGCGCCGAGGTCGGCTCGTCAAACAGCATGATTTTAGGCCTCAGGCACAAAGCACGCGCAATCGCCACCCTTTGCTGCTGCCCGCCGCTCAGTTGCAGCGGGTATTTGAGCGCTTGCTCGGCAATGCGCACGCGGCGCAATTGCTCCATGGCTTTTTCTTCGGCTTCTTTTTTGGGCATGCGGCCCACCCACATAGGCGAGAGCGTCAGGTTCTCCAGCACCGTGAGGTGCGGAAATAAATTGAACTGCTGAAACACCATGCCGACTTTTTTACGCACATCGTCAATGGCCTTCAGGTCGTCGGTGATCTCCACGCCATCCACCACTAGTCGGCCTTGCTGGTGTTCTTCCAAGCGGTTGATGCAACGTATCAGTGTGGATTTGCCTGAGCCCGAGGGCCCGCAAACGACGATGCGCTCGCCCGCGCCCACTTGTAAGTCGATATCCCGCAAGACATGGAAGTTGTTGCCATACCATTTGTTGACTTTGTCGAAGGTGATGATGGGCTCGGTCATGGCGGTCCTTAACGCTGTTTGCTTTTATTCACTTGCGCTTCTATCCATTGGCTATAGAGCGACATCGAGTAGCAAAACACAAAATAAATCAGGGCGATAAACAAGTAACCTTCGATGCGGAAGGGGCGCCAGTCTGCCTCAGAGTTCATGGCCATGCCCATAGCGCCGGTCAGTTCGTATAGGCTGACGATAGCCACCAGCGAAGTGTCTTTAAACGTGGAAATAAAGTTGTTCATGATGCCCGGCACCACCATGGCCAGCGCTTGGGGCAACACAATCATGCGCTGGGTTTGCCAGTAGCTTAGGCCCAGCGTGGCAGCCGCTTCCATCTGCCCTTTGGGAATGGCTTGCAAACCGCCGCGTATCACCTCGGCCATATAGGCGGCGGCAAACAAGGTGATGCCCGCCAGTACGCGGATCAGCACATCGATGTTGAAGCCTTGCGGCATCAAGAGCGGAAACATGAACGAGGCCATAAATAACACCGAGATCAGCGGCACGCCGCGAATCAGCTCCACATACACCGTACACAGGCTGCGGATAGCCGGCATGCCCGAGCGCCGCCCCAGCGCGATGCAAACCGCAATCGGGAAGGCCATCACCATGGACAGCGAGGCCAGCAAAATCGTGAGGGGCAGGCCGCTCCACAAATCAGTTTCCACAAAACGCAAACCAGCAAAGCCGCCGCGCATGAGTGCCAAGTACAGCACCAGCACACCGACCCACAGGCCAGCCAGCCAAGGCCGCCAAAACGTGCGGGTGCAACTGGCCAGAATCAATCCCAGCAGCATGCCGGTGCACAGCAGAGCGCGCCAGTGTTCTTCATGCGGGTAACGGCCAAACAAAATAAATCGAAACTTCTCACGCACCACCGCCCAGCAAGCGCCGCTGGCCGCGTGGCAGGTTTCGTAATTGCCGTACCAAACGGAATTGGTTACAGCCCACTGAAACAGGCGCGGCAGCAGCCACACCAATATCAGCCCGATCAGCAGCGTGCCGGTGCTGGTTTTCCAGTTATGGAATAAATTGGCTTTGCACCAGGCTACCGGCCCGCTGTTGGACTGCGGGGCTTGGCGGGGGGTGATGGCGTTAAAGGTGGACATGCGTGCTTTGGCCTTAACGCTCTTTGATCGCGGCACGCGCGTTGTACCAGTTCATGAGCAAAGAGGTGAGTAGCGAAGTGCTCAGGTACACCAGCATGATGAGCGCAATGCACTCCACGGCGCGACCGGTCTGGTTGATGGCGGTATTGGCAATCGAGACCACATCCGGGTAACCAATCGCCACGGCCAACGAAGAATTTTTGGTGAGGTTCAGGTACTGGTTGGTCATGGGCGGGATGATGACGCGCAGGGCTTGGGGCAACATCACTAAACGCATGCTTAGGCCTTGCGACAAGCCCAGCGCGCTGGCTGCCTCGGCCTGCCCTAGCGACACCGACTGGATACCACCGCGTACCACTTCGGCCACAAAGGCGGCGGTGTAAATCGTCAGGCCTACGAGCAACGCCAAAAATTCGGGCGTGAGCGCGCCGCCGTTTTCAATCGCGAATTCGCCTTTGATGGGCGCATTGATCTCGGTAGGTGCGCCGCCCAGCAACCAGCCCACGAAGGCACCTATAAAAACCCAGACCAGTGGCGCCCAAAACATGCTCTGCGGCTGGCCCGTTTCTTCAAAACGCCGCCGCGCGCGGCCACGCCAGAGCCAGCCGCCACACAGACCCGCCAGCAGCCCCCAAGCCGCCCACGCATGGCCGCTGGCCCAAACGGGTATCGGGAAATTAAGTCCGCCTTTACTTAGGAATAGTGGGCCTAGCGTCCAGGCCTCGGTGGCATCAGGCAGCACTTCGGTAAAAAACAAATACCACATCAAGAGTTGCAGCAGTAGCGGAATGTTGCGGAAGAGCTCTACGTAAATACGGCACAGGCCGCGCACCAATGCGTTGCGCGAAAAGCGCCCTATGCCCAGCAGTGTGCCCAGCAGCGTGGTCAGCACCATACCCAAAATAGCGACGCGCAAGGTATTGGTTACGCCGACCAGATAGGCTTGCAAATACGACTCGCCCGAGTCAAAGGCATACAGGCTCTCGCCGATATCAAAGCCTGCCGTCCCCAGCAAAAAGCCAAATCCACTTTGAATGCCGCGTTGGCGCATATTGGTGGCGGTGTTGTGCGCCAAAAACCAGACCAGCAGCGCAATTACGCCCACGGCTACCACCTGGTACACCAAAGCGCGAAAGGCCTGGCTGCGCCAGGACCAGCGGTTTTTTGCGGGAGGCGTGGGTGCTGTGCTCATACAAGGATGCGGTTTTTTAGGTGGCTTTGCAAGCGCCTGTTACAGAAAAAGGGCAGTGCAACATGGTGTGCAACTGCCCTCGTGTCTGCGCCAGGCCGATTGCGGCCCGCTAGCTTAGCGGATAGGCGGAGCGTATTGGATGCCGCCTTTGTTCCACAAATTGTTCAGGCCGCGGGGTAATTGCAGGGCAGATTTGGGGCCGACATTGCGCTCAAAAATCTCGCCGTAGTTGCCGGTGGCTTTGATGGCGTTGGCCAGCCATTCTTTCTCCAAGCCCAACAGTTTGCCGGTGTCTTCGGTGGTACCCAAAATGCGTCCGACGATGGGGTCTTTGCTGTTGGCCTTCAGGTCGTCCAGGTTCGCTTGGGTCACACCGTTTTCTTCGGCTTCCAGCAGCCCATAAATTGTCCATTTCACAATCGCGGTCCACTCGTCATCACCACGGCGCACCATAGGGCCTAGGGGCTCTTTGGAAATCAGCTCGGGCATGATCAGGTGGTCGGCAGGGTTCTTGGCGGATTTGTTACGCACCGAAGCCAGGCCGGACGCGTCTGTGGTGTAAGCGATGCAACGGCCTGAAAAGTAAGCGCCTTCTACGGCATCAAGCTTTTCAAACACCACGGGTTTAATGTTCAAGGCATTGGCCTTAGAAAAGTCGGTCAGGTTTTTCTCGGTGGTGGTGCCCGATTGCACGCACACGGTTTGACCCTTGAGTTGCTTGGCGCTTTTGATCTTGCTCTTAACCGGCACCATAAAGCCCTGGCCGTCGTAATAGACCACGGCGGTTTGGCTCAGGCCAATCGAGGCGTCGCGGGTTAGGGTGAAGGTGGTGTTGCGCGAGAGCACATCGACTTCGCCGGACTGCACGGCGGCAAAACGCGCTTGCGCGGTCAGCGGTACAAATTTAATTTTTTCTGGGTCACCCAAGGTGGCGGCGGCCACAGCGCGGCAAATGTCCACGTCGATACCGGACCATTTGCCATTGGAATCGGCTGCGCTGAAACCGGCCAAGCCGGTGTGAACGCCGCAAACGACCTGGCCGCGTGCTTTGATGGCATCTAGGGTTTTCCCTGCGTGTGCAGGCGCGCCAGCCAATACGGCTGCAAGCGTAAAGAGGGCGCCAAGGCCCTGAACGGGTTTGAATTTCATAGTGAACACTCCAAAAAACGGGGGATGCTTCAGGATTGAGGCCCTTACAGCACCAGGGAAGCGGAGCCGCGATTGTGCCCCACCGCGCGAATATAACTTTACAAAATGACGCCGGGAAGAATAAGGTAATCGTCGGATTGCACCGGCTGATCGTCCCAATCGTGACAGCGGGCATTGCCACGCTGCGCTGCGGCCCTTATCTTTAGCCTAACGCTGCAGCCGCACAAGGTCTGCGCCAAAATGAAGCAAGAACGCTAAAAAAAGGACAAGCATGGCAGATACTTTTGACAAAGCACATCACCGTTTCTGGCCCAAACGTTTGCCCAAAAACATCACGGCGCCGGAAACTGCTTTGTGGGACAACTTGGTCACCAGTGCCCGGCGTTATCCCGGCAAAACTGCGATTAACTTTTTTGGCCGGCAAACCCACTATGCGCAGCTGATGGCGCAGGCCGAGGCTTTTGCGGCCTATTTGTATGGCCTGGGAGTTCAGCGCGGCGACCGCGTGCTGCTGTTGATGCAAAACTGTCCGCAATTGGTCATTGCGCATTTCGGCATCCTGCGCGCTAATGCGGTGGTGGTACCCGTCAACCCCATGAACCGCGCCGAGGAGCTCAAGCACTTTCTACTGGACCCCGAGGCCCGAGTCGCGGTGACCACCTCCGACCTCGCCGGTGAATTAGCCGCGGCCAGCAACGCGCTGCCAGCGGGCCAAGGCTTGGCGCATATGGTCGTCAGCCATTTCACCGATGCCTTTGACCCGGCACAGGGCGACGATGCGCCGCCCGCCGCATGGGCTGATTGGCTGCTCACCCGCCATGCCTTGCCTGCACTAGAGGGCGCTCAGTTGCATGCCTGGGCTGACGCGCTGGCCTGCAAAGATGCACCGCCTGCGCTACAAGTCTGCCCGGACGATTTGGCGGTGTTGCCCTATACCAGCGGCACTACTGGCTTGCCCAAGGGTTGTATGCATACGCACGCCAGCATCATGCACAACGCCATTAGCAGCGCCATGTGGGGCAATGGCAGCATGGAAAACACCACTTTGATGGTGGTGCCCATGTTCCACATCACGGGCATGGTCAGCCTGATGCATTCCAATATTTATTGTGGTGCGACCATGGTGCTCATGCCACGCTGGGACCGCGAGCTAGCCGCGCGCCTGATCGCGCAATGGCGGGTGACACACTGGACGAATATCCCCACCATGGTGATCGATCTACTGGGCAGCCCGAATGTGAACAGCTTTGATTTGTCCAGCATGGTCTATATCGGCGGCGGTGGCGCTGCCATGCCGCAAGCCGTCGCGCAGCGCTTGTTGGAGCAATATGGTTTGCGCTATGCCGAAGGCTATGGCCTGACCGAAACCGCAGCGCCTTCGCATAGCAACCCACCGGATGCGCCTAAGCAGCAATGCCTGGGTATTCCATTTATCGGCGTCGATGCGCGGGTGGTGGACCCTGACACACTGCGTGAAATGCCGATGGGTGAGTCCGGCGAGATCATCATGCGCGGGCCGCAAATTTTCAAAGGTTATTGGCGCCGGCCGGAGGCGACGGCGCAGGCCTTTGTCGAAGTGGACGGCCATGTGTATTTCCGCTCAGGAGACTTGGGCCTGGTCGATGAAGATGGCTACTTTTTCATGACCGACCGGCTTAAACGCATGATCAATGCATCTGGCTTTAAGGTCTGGCCGGCAGAGGTGGAGGCACTGATGTTTCGTCATCCGGCGATTCAAGAGGCTTGCATCATCGCTACGCACGATGCCTATCGCGGTGAGTCGGTCAAGGCCATGGTGGTGCTGCGCGGTACGCACAAAGGCCAGGTGCTAGCGCAAGACATCATCGACTGGTGCCGCGACAATATGGCGGTCTATAAAGTGCCCCGTGCTGTTGAATTTTTAGACGCGCTACCCAAAAGCGGTGCCGGTAAAGTGATGTGGCGCTTGTTGCAAGAGCAAGAGTTGGCGCGGAGTACGGTGAGTGAACCGCATGCGCCTTAGGCGATTAGAAAATTTTGATTGACTACACATCTCTGTGGATTGCCACGGCCTGCGGCCTCGCAACGACGTGCCGTATGGCACATCCTTTACTTATCAACTCACTGACGCATTCATGACCGCATCCCATCCCCTACCCACTGCACCACTCGCATCCCTGGGCTTTGACCCGGCTCGCAGTGCGCGCCTCTTTGATACCTTGCAGGCCGAAGTGGCCAAAGGCCGATTGCCCGGTGCGGTGGCCCTAGTTGCCCGCCAAGGCAAAGTTGTTTTGCACGAGGCGATAGGCCAACTCGACCCCGCCAGCGGTGTGGCAATGACCAAGGACGCGATTTTTCGCATTTACTCCATGACCAAGCCTTTGGTGTCGGTGGCGACCATGCAGTTGGTGGAGCAGGGGCGCTTGTTCCTGAGCGATCCGGTGTCACGCTACTTGCCTGCTTTTGCCCAGGTGCAAGTGGCGCACATGGCAAACGGTCAGCTGCAATTGCGCGCGCCGCGCGCGGCGATGACGGTGTATGACTTACTGCGCCATACGGCGGGCATGACCTATGAATTTTTGGGCCAATCGCCAGTGCAAAAAATATATGACGAAGCCGGATTGCGTACCACCACCCGCGGCCATAGCAATACGCAATTTGCCGAGCTGTTGGCCAGCATGCCGCTGATGTTCGAGCCTGGCAGCATTTGGGAATACAGCCGCGCTACCGATGTCCTGGGCGCGCTGCTCGAAGTGGTCTCGGGCCAAACTTTGGGCAGTTTGTTGCAAGCGCAGGTGCTCGGGCCTTTGGGCATGATAGACACCGCTTTTCATGTGCCGCCCGAAAAGCACCACCGCATCGCCCAAGCCTTCGCACACGACCCCGACGGGGGCACGCCCATGCCGTTGATCGATTTGACCGAAGTGCCGCGCCTGGAGTCTGGCGGCGGAGGACTAGGCGGCACGGTGGCCGACTATGCGCGCTTTTGCCAGTGCATGCTCAATGGCGGAACGCTCGATGGCCAGCGCCTACTCAGTCCGCATACCGTGCGTTTTATGACCTCTGACCACTTAGGCCGCGTAGGCCAAAACCGCACCGAAAACGCGGGCAATATGCTGGCACCGGGTACGGGCTTTGGACTGGGCTTTTCGGTGCGTTTAGCGAGTGGTCTGGATACGCTGCCCGGCAGTGTGGGCCTCTATTCCTGGGGCGGCATCGCCGGCACTACGTTCTGGGTGGACCCGAAAGAAGACATGTTTGCCATCCTCATGATCCAGGCACCCAACCAACGTGACTACTACCGGCCTTTGTTTCGCAATATGGTGTACGCGGCGATGGTCAGCTAAGTGCAGCCAAGCTCAAGCGCTCGCTACTTGCAGCACCAGCTTGCCAAAGTTCTCGCCGTTAAATAGCTTGAGCAAAGCTTCGGGGAAGTGCTCAATACCTTCGACGATGTCCTCTTTGCTTTTCATGCGGCCGTCCTTCAGGTAGCCGGCCATCTCTCGCACCGCCAGGTGGTAGCGGTCCGCGTAGTCGAAGACCACAATGCCTTCCATGCGTGCGCGGTTGACCAGCAGGCTAAGGTAGTTTTTCGGGCCGGCAATAGCTGTAGTGGCGTTGTATTGGCTGATAGCGCCGCAAATAATGATGCGCGCTTTGCGGTTGATACGGGCCAGCACGGTGTCCAAAATTTCGCCGCCCACGTTGTCAAAGTAAATATCCACGCCCTTGGGGCAATGCTCTTTCAGGCCTTCGCGTACCGCACCGGGGCCGGCTTTGTAGTCGATGCAGGCATCAAAGCCCAGCTCTTTGACTACCCAGTCACACTTGGCTTTCCCACCGGCAATGCCCACCACGCGGCAGCCTTTGATCTTGGCCACCTGGCCCACGGTTTGCCCCACCGCACCGGCCGCGCCGGACACGACCAAAGTCTCACCGGCCTGGGGCTGGCCCACGTCCATGAGGCCAAAGTAGCCGGTCATACCCGGCATGCCCAGCACATTGAGCCACTGGGTCAAGCTGCCCATGCGCGAATCAATTTTTACGAGGCCGGCGCGTTTGAACTCGGCAGCCCCCAGATACAGATACTGCTGCACGCCAAAGCCTGCGCTGACCATATCGCCCACCGCAAAGTGCGTGCTCTTGGACGCAATCACCCGGCCCACGCCACCGGCACGCATCACCTCGCCAATGGCCACCGGCGGGATGTAGCTGCGCCCCTCGTTCATCCAGCCGCGCATGGCCGGGTCCAGCGACAAAGCCAGCGTTTGCAGCACCACGCCGCCGTCTTCAGGCTCGGCCACCGCTTCGGTGGTCGCGCTCCAGTTGTCCCGCGTAGGCAGACCCACCGGGCGCGAGGCCAGGCGGAATTGGTGGTTGGTGAGGGTGGACAAAACGGTATCGGACATTGGATTAGCCTTCTTTGGGGCGGGTGAAAAAAATCAGATGCTAGTGGCACCGGGCGGCGGGGCTGGTTACCGAGGCGACAAAGACCTTTGGATTTATGGCGTACCCCAGCGCCGATAATTGTGCTTCGCAGCGCAGTTTGCCTGTAGTGCACCAGTGACCTTTTCTCAACGCCAATGTCCTTTACCTCTGCATTCCACCCCCCGTTGACTCCACCCACCGAAATAGACAGCAGTTTGCGCACACGCGGCTATGCAGTCTTGTCGGCGCAAGATGTATGTGCGCTGGCGCAGGCTGAAGCAGTGCATTTGCAAGGCTTTAGGACGCTGTGGGACGACTTGCCCCCCGATGGCTATTTGAAAGACGGCGGGCGCTACCGGCGCAGGCGCCATAGTTGCTTTGTGGTCGGAGCCGATGGCAAGGTGCAACAGGCTGGGCACCGCCCGCATTGGCAGCCTTTGGAATACAACGCGTTGCACGGCGGTATGCAGCGCCACTTTGCGCCTATGGCTGATGCGATGGCCGCGCACCCTGATTGGTTGGCCTTATTGCAATGGTTGGGCCGCGTGGCTAGCCGCTTGCGCGGCGCGCAAACCTGGTATGCCGAGGCGCACCAGTTCCGTATCGACACCACGGACGGAATCGGTCGGCCCACGCCCGAAGGCGCGCACCGCGATGGTGTGGATGTGGTAGCGGTGTTTTTGCTTGCGCGCCAAGGCATCAAAGGCGGCGAGACGCGGGTGTTTGAGGCCGATGGCCCTAACGGCCAGCGCTTTACTTTGGACGAGACCTGGTCTGTGCTCTTACTTGACGATGCACGCGTGATTCATGAATCCACGCCTATCCAACCCCTGCAACTCGGTGGCTACCGCGACACGCTGGTGGTGACCCTGCGTGCCGGCGGTTTCCAGGGCGACTAAGCCCAGCGCGGCTTTAGGCCTGGCGCTCAAAAATAGCGGCGATACCCTGGCCGCCGCCAATGCACATGGTGACCAGCGCGTAACGCCCGTTGATGCGCTCCAACTCGTACAAGGCTTTGACGGTGATGAGCGCGCCCGTTGCACCAATCGGGTGGCCTAGCGAAATGCCCGAGCCATTGGGATTGACCTTGGCCGGATCCAGGCCCAGGTCGCGCATTACGGCGCAGGCTTGCGCGGCGAAGGCTTCGTTGGCTTCGATCACATCCAAGTCATTGACTGTGAGCCCGGCTTTTTGGAGTGCCAGTTTGCTGGCCGGTACCGGGCCTATGCCCATGTACTGCGGGTCCACTCCGGCATGCGCATAAGCGACCAAACGCGCCATGGGCTTCAAGCCACGCGCTTTGGCCACACTGGCTTCCATCAGCACCACCGCAGCGGCCGCGTCGTTAATGCCCGAGGCATTGCCAGCGGTGACGGTGCCGTTTTCTTTCAAGAAAACAGGTTTTAATTTGGCCAATTCAGCGGCCGTGCAGTTGGGGCGGAAATGCTCGTCGGTGGCGTAGGCCACATCGCCTTTGCGGCTTTTGAGGATGACCGGCATGATCTGGCTGCTGAAGTAACCGGCCTCGGTGGCGCGTTGGGCGCGGTTGTGGCTTTCAACGGCTAGCGCGTCTTGCTCGTCACGGCTGATGCCCCATTTGGCGGCGATGTTTTCAGCCGTTACGCCCATGTGGATGTTTTGAAAGGGGTCGTGCAGCGCGCCGACCATCATGTCGGTCATTTTGGCGTCGCCCATGCGCGCACCCCAGCGCATATTGAGTGAGGCAAAAGGCGCGCGGCTCATGTTCTCTGCACCGCCGCCGATGGCGATGTCGGCATCGCCCAACAAAATGCTTTGGCTGGCGTTGACGATGGCTTGCAGGCCCGAACCACACAGGCGGTTCACGTTAAAGGCCGGCGTGCCCTGACCGCATCCGCCACCGATGGCCGCCACGCGCGAGAGATACATATCTTTGGGTTCGGTGTTGACCACATGGCCAAAGACCACATGGCCCACGTCCTTGCCGTCCACCTGCGCTCGCGATAGCGATTCGCGCACCACGTGCGAGGCCAACTCGGTGGGCGCGATGTCTTTCAGGCTTCCGCCAAAAGTTCCAATAGCGGTACGCACCGCGCTGATTACAACTACTTCACGGGACATGATTTTTCCTTGGTTTCAAAATAAAAAGTGGGGGCTATTCGGCCTAAACAAGACCGGATTTTCCCGGCCCATGCGTACAGGCGGCTTACGCCCTGGTGCGCAATCAGCCGCGCACATCGGCCACCGGCTCAGCGCCAAAGTCGGCCCGCTCCAGGTAGGCCAGGATGCGCGCTGCGGCATCAAGCGGGCTGCTGAGCATGCCGCGCTCGTGCATGGCTTGAAAGTTGCCAATGTCCGGAAAAGCTTGCGGGTCGGCGCTGCGTAATTGCACTTGCATGTCGGTGGCGATGACGCCTGGAGCTAAGGAGCAGACTTTGGCACCATTGCTTTGCAGCGCCTCTTCCATCGCCAAGCTGCGGGTGAAATGGTCCATGCCCGCTTTGGCGGCGCAGTAGCTGGCCGAGGCGGCCATGGCCCGTCGCCCCAGGCCGGAGGAGATATTGAGCACCTTACGCGGCGCCGTCCAGTGCCGCGTCGCGCCCAAAAACGCGGCGCACAAAAGCAAAGGCGCTTCCAACCCAACGCGCAAGGCATTGGCAAGGTCGGCAGATTGCCCGTCGCGCATCGGGGCCAGGGCGGAGATAACGCCAGCGTTGTTGATTAGCGTGGCCGATTGCAAGGCCGACGGGTCTTGCGCTTGCAACCAATCACTTAAGCGCGCAGCGACTGGTGCCGCGTCAGCCAGGTCTGCTTGCCATTGCTCTAGTTGGGCGCCGCGTTGCGCGGCCAGGGCATCGAGCGATGGATTGGATTGGCGGGAAATACACAGCACAAGTGCGCTGGGCTGCAGCAGTTGTTCGGCCATAGCCAGGCCCATGCCGCGCGAGGCACCGGTCAAGATAGTGAGTCGTTGTTGCATAAGGTTCGTCGCTAAGAGTTGGGAGTGACCTGATTTTGGCAGGGCTGGGCCCGGGGTGGCGCTCGGTCACAATCGGCGCATGGCCCTCAAATCAACGATTTTCAAAGCAAACCTGCAAATTGCAGACATCGACAACAGCTATTACACCGACCACGCGCTCACGCTGGCCCGCCATCCCAGCGAAACCGACGAGCGCATGATGGTGCGTCTGTGCGCACTGGCCTTGCAGGCGCATACCCTCAATAGCGTGTGCAATGGCGACGGCACCCTGGCTTTTGGCGCCGGTCTGTCCGATCCGGACGAGCCCGATGTCTGGCTGCGCGATTTCACGGGTCGAACCCGCGTTTGGATTGAAGTGGGCCAACCCGAAGACAAGCCGCTTATCAAAGCCTGCGGTAAGTCAGACCAGGTCTTGTTGTACTGCTTTAACCACGCCGCTGAAGTATGGTGGCGCAGCATGGAAAGCAAGCTGAGTCGCCCGCAAAACCTGCGCGTCTACCGCGTGCCCACCCTGGCTTCGCAAGCGCTAATTCCGCTGGCACAGCGCAGCATGCAATTGCAAGCCACGGTGCAGGAAGGCGTGTTGACTTTGGGTGATGCAAGTACGACGGTGGATATTGAGCCGGTAAGGTGGAAGTAGGCTGCGCAAAGAAGCGCAAGCCGATTGGGCAATAGGCTGACTTGCTGGACTCGCAGGGTTTAGATCTGCGCATTCGCGCCCAGCTACACCTCCGTCACACTTTCATAAATCGTGTAACTGGCAGTTTGCCCCGCTTGCAGCATATGCAGTGGCGAATGGGTTTCTAATTCGAAGTAGTCGAGCGCCGGAGCATTGAATACTTCTACGGGCAAGCCATGGGCATAGGTGGACTGCGGGTTGGTGACGGAGTGCCTTTGGTAGCGCAGCCCCCATTGCGCGAAATCTACTTGTACGCGCCCGTCCAAGCTGGTAAAGCCGCATTTAAATTCGTCGCCACTGTGGCAGTGGATATAGGCCACATCACCGTCGGTATGCAGCGTGCCTTGAGCTTCTAATTGTGCGCAGGCTTTTTTGCCGGGTAGGGCCACGACGCGTTCGCCGGGATAGCGGCCTTTTGCGGCCAGCATCACTTGCACATCGCCTGGACGCTGCAGCATCAACACATCCCACAAGCCGCAGCTTATGGGTTGGGTTCCAGTGTTGTGCACGGTGTGTTCGATGGACCAGGTCTGTGCATCGCAGGGCAGCACCAGGCGGCGCCTGAGTTGCAAGCCGGTAACCGTGCAGATCGGGCTTTGTAATTCGATACCCATGGACTGCGCATCGCACCAATGCTCCAGCAGCGTCCAAGCCAAGCTGTCTAAATCCCGGTGCGGCGCGCCACCGGGCCAGGCCGACTCGGGCGCGATCCAGGTTTTGCCGCCGCCCCACAAAGGAAAGCTCCATCCGGCGCACAAAGCATCCCATTGGTGCAGTTCACCGTCAAAATTTTTGCCGCGCAAATCGGGGTGGGTAAAACACAGTTCCTGCCCTGCGAAGGCCAGACCCATCAATCGGCCACCCACCGAGGGCACTACCTGCAACACCAAATCATCTTGCTGCAAGGCATAGGCGGGCCAGCCTTGAAAGCTACTTTCTCTCAGGCTGCGCGCCGCCGTAGTCATGGGCGAGCCCTTTAGCTTTTATCGACCGGCTTGCTGCGAAACATGGCCACGGTTTCTGGCTGCGCCAGCTTGCACATGCATGGCGGCAGTCCGCGCACCATCAGTTCGGCATCAGCGGTGACGATGACGCCGATTTGGGCCAGCGCGCTTTCCATCGCCCCGGCCTGGTGCGGTGAAAGCAGCATATGGTCCGCGCTGCGCACGCGGTGCCCTGCGGGTACCGGCTCTTGCGGGAACACATCGGTAGCCACGCGGATATGGCCGGTTTCGGCCACGTCCAGCAGCGCCTCAAAGTCCACCACACCCGCGCGACTAAGTAGCAACAGGGACGCGCCTGCTTGCATGGAGGCAAAGGCATCGCGGCCTAAGAAGCCTTGGTTTTGCGAAGTGACGCTGGCCACCACAAAAACGATTTTGCAAGTCTGCAAAACTTCGTCCAGGCTGGCAGCGGTGCAACCGTGAGCGGCTATAAATTCAGCAGGTAGCCAAGGGTCAAAGGCTTTGATGTGCGGCGCAAACGGCATCAGCAAGGGCAATATCGCACGGCCCAAATCGCCAAAGCCGACAAAGCCAATGCTTTGTCCGCGGAGCGAATAGGCCTGCTTGTTGGCCTCCAGGCCATAGCGTTCGGTGCCTTGACGGAAATAGCGGTCCGAGCGGCTGATGCCACGTGCTAGGTCAATCGCCATACCCAGTGCCGCTTCGGCCACCGGCTCGGCAAACACCGGGCTGATGCTCAGGATGCGCACGCCACGCTCCATGGCAAAGCCATAGTCCACATTGGGGAAGTAGTTGCCCTCGACATTGAAGATGGCGCGCAGTCGCGGGCTTTGCGTAATGCGTGCCCGCGGCATGTCCAACTGCCCTATCAGAATTTCAAGCTGCGGAGCCAGTGCTTCAAACTGCGCTTGCGTGGGCGGCGTATCGTCAAACACATGCAAGTCTGCCAACTGCGCCAGGCGCTCCAGTTGTGTCACCGTAAAAATATCAGCCACTTTGCGGGGCGCCGGAACTAAAAGAATGACGGGTTTTTGCATAGAAAATACGTGAAGTTATTTGCTGTTGGCTGCAGCCGTCAGCATCCATTCATGTGTCGGATCGTTCTTGAAAATCCACAGACGTTTGGGGCCAGCCATCACATTGAGGTAGTAAGAATCGTAACCGTGCGGCACTACTACCGGGTGGTAACCGCGCGGTACCATCACCACATCGTGGTCCTCCACCGCGCAGGATTCGTCCAGGCTGCGATCGTCGGTATACACGCGCTGAAACGCGAAGCCTTGTGGCGGGTTCAGTCGGTGGTAGTAAGTCTCCTCCAGCTGGGTTTGAATTTGCGGTTCTTCGCGGTCGTGCTTGTGCGGTGGATAGCTGGACGAATGGCCCGGCGGGGTACGCACTTCTACCACCAGCAAATGCGCCGCGCCTGGATCGTCGTGTGGCAGGATGTCGCAGATGTAGCGCGTATTACTTCCCTGGCCGCGCACAGAACGGCGCATGCTGGCTGGATCTATCACGCGCACCGGCCTGCTTTGATCGTCGCCCGGCGCGCTGCACAGTGCCACTTCACAGGCCTCGCATGCGCGCAGTTGAACGCTTTGCCCTGGCGGTATGTAGATCGCCCCTGGCGCCTTGTCCTCAAACACCGAAGTGCGATTGCCCAAGCGCGCATAGTGTGTTGAACCTACTTGCACATCGGCGTAGCCGCTGAGCAGCACCAGACACAACTCGCGATCGCCGGTTTCCAGGCGGTGTTCTTCTCCCGTCTGCAAGCGCAAAGCGTCAAAACCAACGTAAGTCCATTGGGCGCGCTGTGGTGTGACGCTGACGATGTCCCGCCCTGTAGGGGCTGCTTTGACTAGCAAGTGGCTGGTCATGGTTTAGCCCTTTTGGCGGACCAGAGATTGCAGGGTTTCAAAGCCCTTTTTTGCATAGGCATAACTGGGGGCTACTGCCGGGTCTTGCTCGGCCTCCACCACCAGCCATCCTTCGTAGCCTGCGCTGTGCAAGGTGTCGAAAATCTCGCTGTAATTAATGCTGCCGTCGCCCGGCACGGTGAATACGCCATTGAGCACGCCGGTCAAAAAACTCCAGCGCTCGTTGCGCGCTTTGTCAATGACCTCGGTGCGCACGTCTTTGCAATGCACATGTACCACGCGCTTTACATATTTTTTCAGTAAGTCGTTCGGGTTAGCGACACCACCGAAATATGCATGCCCGGTATCAAACAGCAAAAATACCTTGTCCGCATCGGTCAGCCGCATCAAAGTGTCCACATCCTCAGGCGACTCCACATAGGCACCCATGTGGTGGTGGTAGGCCAGTTTGATTTGGTAGCGCTTGAGCAGTTGGGCGCCAAAGGCATTGAGCCGCTCGGCATAGCCCAGCCATTGCGCCTCGCTGCTAAAGCGCGGACGCCTAGCCACTGGTGTGTCGATTTGACCTTGCACCGTGCCCGCGCACTCACCATAGACCACTACCTTGGCCCCATTGAATTGCAGTTTGCTCATATGCGCATGGCAACGCTCTAATTCAGCGTCCACCGCCTGCGCATTGCTTTGCCCATCGGCCACTTCGGCCAGAAAACCGGAATACCAGCCGGACACGCAAGCCAGCCCGAATTGCGCTAGCTTGGCCTGCAGTGCAGGCCCTTCTTTCGGAAATTTATTGCCCAGCTCAAAGCCGGTGTAGCCGATTTCCTTACCCTCTGCCAAAGCGGTTTCCAAAGGCGTATCGCCGCCGAGCTCCGGCAGATCGTCGTTCATCCATCCAATCGGGTTAATGCCGATATGTACATTCCAGGTCATGTGTGTTCCTCAGTTTCCTGTGTCAATTATCAAATAGGGTTTTAAGGCCTTTGTGCGCGCTTGCCTTGCAGGTAGTCCGCGTGTGCTGATTGCACGGTTGCCATGGGCGATACCTCAGGCACTGCAACCTCCCACCAAGTGCCGCCGTCTTCTGTGGTTCGAGTGTGGGTGGTGTCTATCACGATCACTTGGGTGGTGCTCGCGGCACGTGCCGCCTCCATCGCGCTGTGCAGTTCGCCCAGATTGGCCACATGCACTGCCTGCGCGCCCATGCTGCGCGCATGCATGGCAAAGTCAATCGCCGGAGTCTGTCCGCCTTCGGGTACGCAATCGTCTAGCAAATTATTAAAGCGAGGAATGCCGCATGCCAGTTGCAATCGCTGTATGCAACCAAAGCCCCGGTTGTCCAGCACGACTACGATG
>CANJXV010000024.1 GCA_947478935.1 Comamonadaceae bacterium | reverse complement strand
TCTTGCGCTGCCCACACTGGCAAATTAAAGCCACCGCCAAAGCTGATCAAAGCCACGGCAGTTTTGGCTGGCGCGCTTTGGGCGTGCAGCAAGCCGGGTGCGGCCAGCATCCAAGGACTTGCCGCCAGACCCTGCAACAGGGTGCGTCGTGTGCTGCGCATACTCTCTCCTAAGTTGTTTTGGATGTAGTGGGTTGACTCGCCGCAAATAATACCCCTGACGGCGCGGCGCCCTGTAGGGCAAGGCTTCGCGGGGCGTGGCCTGTCGCCACCCCTGCTACCAAATGCCCCGCCAAACTAGAATGAATTGATAACCACCTCCCAGGAGCCCGCCCGGATGGACTTTGTCAACGTGCACAACATTACCGACAAGGTGCAAGAGGTCATGGCCCGTGTGCCCGATCCGCGTTTGCGCCAAATCAGCCACAGCCTGATCGCCCATGTTCACGCCTTTATCCGCGAAGTGCAGCCCAACCAGGCAGAGTTTGAGCAGGCCTGCGATTTTCTGGTGGCGCTGGGCCAGTCCACGGGCCCGGCCAAGAACGAGGTGATTTTGCTTAGTGACATTCTGGGAGCCTCCAGCCTGATCAACCTGCAAAACGACCAACCGGACGGCAGCCGCCATCACCACACGGACGCGGCGTTGCTCGGACCCTTTTGGCGTGCGCAGTCCCCTGCCATGCCCTTGGGTGCCAACATTGCGCGCGGCCAGGAAGCGCAAGATGCCAGCCAAAGCCTGCACGTCCAGGGCACGGTGCGCGACGCAGCGGGCCAGGCGCTGGCCGATGCGGTGGTCGATGTCTGGCAAGCCTCGCCCGTGGGTCTGTACGAAAACCAAGACTCGCAGCAGCCCGATATGAACTTGCGTGGCCAGTTCCGCACCGATGTGGCAGGGACTTTCCATTTCATGTCGGTCCGGCCCGCTGGCTACCCCGTGCCGGTCGATGGCCCCTGCGGCGTGCTGCTCAAGGCGCAAAACCGCCACCCCTATCGGCCCGCTCACCTGCATTTCATGGTGTCCAAGCCCGGCTACAAAGTGTTAGTAACCCAGGTTTTTGCCGATGACGACGAGCGCCTTTACACCGACGTGACCTTTTCCGTTGCCGGCAGCTTGGTCGGCCGCTTTGCGCCCCAGCCCGAGAGCGCAGCATGCGCCTTCCGGTTGGACTTTGACCTGGTTCTGCAAGCGGGGGACACCGTTTTTCCCGCTCCACCCATTCCCTAAATTGGCAACCCATACCCATGAGCTTTGAACCCCTGCACTCGCTGCAAAACCGTGTCGCCGTTATCACCGGCGGCAAAGGCGCTATCGGCTTTGCCACCGCCGTGCGCTTTGCCAAACTGGGCGCACGCGTTGTCTCGCTGGACCGCAGTGGCACTGAAGACGTGCAAAAGAAGCTAGACCAATTGCCGGGGGCGCGGCAATCGGGCTGGCATATAGCCCTGTGCGCCTCGGTGACCGACAGCGCATCGCTGCGCGAAGCCGCCGCCCAAGTGCTAGCGCGCGCCGGGCGCTGCGACATTTTGGTCAACAGTGCTGGCTTTACCAAGGCCGTTCCCGCAGCCGACTTGGAGGCGCTGGACGATGCATTGTTTGATGCCATCGTGCAAAGCAATTTGCGCGGCATGTTTGCCAGCGTGCGCGCTTTTGCACCGCTGCTCAAGGCCAGCGGCGATGGGCTCATCGTCAACGTCTCGTCCATCGCCGGTTTTACCGGCGCTGGTAGCAACCTGGCCTATGTCGCGGCCAAAGCCGGTGTCGATGTGCTGACCAAGTCGCTGGCCAAAGCGCTGGCGCCGCAGGTGCGGGTGCTGAGCGTGTCGCCGGGCGTGGTGGACTCCAGTTTTGTGCCTGGGCGCGGCGCGGATTTCAACGCCAAGACCGCCGCCACCATGCCCTTGCAGCGCGTGGGCGTGGTGGAAGACGTGGCTAGCGCGATAGAAGCTTGTGCCACTACCATGCGCTTTGCCACCGGCTCGCGCTTTGTGGTCGATGGCGGAAGGAGTTTGTGACATGTTTGACAACAAGACCTTTATTACCTGCGCCGTCACCGGCAACCTAACCAAACCAGATCAAACTCCGCACCTGCCGATTACGCCCGAGCAGATCGCCGACGAATGCCTGGCCGCGGGTGAAGCCGGTGCCGCCGCGGTGCACATCCATGTGCGCGACCCGGCGACCGGTAGACCGTCCATGGAAGTGGATTTGTACCGCGACGTCGTGAACCGCATCCGCAAACGTAATACCGTGCTGGTGATCAACCTGACCACCGGCCCCGGCGGGCGCTTTGTCCCAGACGCCGAGGACCCAAAGCAATACGCGCCGGGCACCACTTTGCTGCCGCCGGAAAAGCGGGTGGAACACATCGCGCTGATACGGCCCGACATTTGTTCGCTTGACCTCAACACCATGAACAGCGGGCCCGATGTGGTGATCAACACCCCACGCAATGTGCGACGCATGGCGGCAGTGATACGCGCCGCCGGGGTGATGCCTGAGCTGGAAATTTTTGACTCCGGTGACCTGCACTTAGCGCGCGATCTGATCGCCGAGGGCACGCTGCAAGGGCCGGGCTTGTGGACTTTTGTGCTGGGCGTGAAATACGGCTTTGCCGCCACACCCGAAACCTTGCTCTATGCGCGCAACTTGTTACCGCCTGGCGCTGTGTGGTCGGCCTTTGGCATTGGCCGCACCGAGTTCCCCATGGTCGCGCAAAGCTGGTTGTTTGGGGGCCATGTGCGGGTGGGCATGGAAGACAACATTTTTCTGGACAAAGGCGTGCTGGCTAAAAGCAACGCCGAGTTGGTGGCCAAGGCGGTACACATCATTCGGCAATTGGGAGGCAGCGTAGCGACCTCCCTCGAAATGCGGCAAATGCTGCAACTGGCGGGCGCATGAGCAATGTCGCGACGACAGGCCACGCGCTGCGCGTGCAATCCCAGGCTTCGGGCATGGACACGCTGGTGCTGGAATTAAATCGCCAAATGCCGCCCGCCCTTGGGCCGGGTGAAATTTTGGTACGCGTGGATGCTGCGGGCGTGAACCCCAGCGACGTGAAAGCCACGCTGGGCTTTATGCCGCAAGCCGTTTTTCCGCGCACGCCAGGGCGCGATTTTGCCGGCGAAATTGTGGATGGCCCGAGCAGCGTGATCGGGCAAAAAGTGTGGGGGTCGGGGGGCGACATTGGCATCACCCGCGACGGCAGTCACGCCCGCTATTTGCTGATCCCGCAAGAGGCAGCGATTCCCATACCGGCGGGCCTCTCCATGCAGCAAGCCGGCGCGCTAGGTGTGCCTTTTGTGACCGCCTGCGAAGGCTTTGCGCGTGTAGGCGGCGTGCAGAGCGGCCAAACCGTAGTGGTGCTGGGCGCTAACGGCAAAGTGGGCCAGGCGGCAGTGCAAATTGCCAGCCGGGCGGGTGCGCGTGTGATCGCCGTGCAGCGCAGCGACCAGCTGGAAGGCTTTGCCAGCGGGCCGGTGCAGGTGGTCAACGCCAGTGCCGTAGATGCGACGGCAGCAGTGATGGACCTAACGCAGGGGCGTGGCGCGGACCTGGTGTTTAACACCGTCAACAAAGCTTATTGGACGCTGGGCAACGCCGTCATGGCCAAGTACGCATCGCAAATTTTTATCATCGGCAGCAAGGGCGACACCGTGCCATTTGATGTGTTCCGTTTTTACCGCAACGTGCATACTTTTGTCGGTATCGACACCTTGGTGCTGGGCTGCGTGGCGGCCTGCGAGCGGCTGAACGCCTTGCGCATGGGATTTGAAGATGGCAGCTTGCAGCCCTACCCGGTGACCGCTGAAAACGTGTTTAGCCTGGACGATGCCATAGACGCCTACCGCGCCGTTTTTGCCGGCGCCAGCGCACGCGTGGTCTTAACTCCCTAAATCGCAGCAGCCACCATGAACATTACCCGCTTTGACCAAGCCCCGCCCTATACCGCGCCACGCCACTTCGATATGCAGTGCCTTCGCTTGCAAGGCCATGAGGCTGGCCCTTCGCAAACCCTGTGGATGGGGGTTTCCGTTATCGCGCCGGGCGGCCACACCGGCTTGGACCCGTCACCGCTGGAAAAACACTATGTGGTCTTAGAAGGCGAAGTCACTCTGATCAGCGAGCGCGATGGTATTACCAGCGAAGCGGTCCTTGGCCGGCACGACTCAGCCTGTTTTGCGCCCGGCGAAAAGCGTCAACTGATGAACCGAAGCGCCAGCCCGGCCAGCATCTTGCTGGCCATGCCCTATCCGCCCGCAACCCCGTCCACCTGAATCACCCCACTGCATCACAACAAAAAGGAGTCTGCAACCATGACCACACGCCGCCTGTTTAACTCGCTCAGTCTGCTGGCTATCGCTACGCTTGCAAGCGCGGCACACGCCCAATCCGACTGGCCCAAACAAAGCATCAAACTGATAGTCCCGTTTACTGCTGGCAGCGGTACCGACATCATTGCACGCGCTGTGGGCGAGCGTCTGTCCGCAGCACTGGGCCAGCCCGTGGTAATCGAAAATAAACCGGGCGCCGGTGGCACGGTAGCGGCCAATATGGTGGCCAAGTCCACGCCCGATGGCTACACCCTGCTGGTCCACTCGTCAGGCCATGTGGTCAACCCCTCGCTCTACCCCAATCTGCCTTATGACACGCTCAAAGACCTGTCTGGCATCACCACCCTAGCCAGCCTGCCCAACGTGTTGGTCGTCTCGCCATCAAAAGGCTACAAAGATGTCAAAGACCTGGTCGCTAAGGTCAAAGCCAAGCCCGATGCGTTTAACTACGGCTCGGCCGGAAATGGTTCGGCCACGCACATCAACGGCGAAAAATTCCGTCTGGCTGCTGGCATCACTCCCACGCACATCCCGTACCGGGGCACGCCCGAAGCATTGACCGACACCATGGGCGGCCGCATCGACTGGTTTTTTGCGCCCATCGTGTCAGCGCTGCCCTTGGTCAAAGACGGCAAGCTTCAGGCTTTGGCGGTCGGCACGCCCACCCGCTCGGACGACCTGCCCAATGTGCCCACCACCGCGGAGGCGGGTTTCCCCGGGTCCGAATACACCTTCTGGGTGGGCATGATGGCGCCTTCGGCAACGCCCAAAGCCATCGTTGATCACCTGCATGCCGAAGTAGTAAAAATCCTGAACAACAAAGAGTTCAAAAACCGGCTTGACGTGATTGGCGCCACGCCCATGCCTATGAGCTCGGCGGCTTTTGACAATTTCATCCGCCTTGAAACCGAGGCCACCAGCAAACTTGTGAATGCAGCCGGTATCAAAGCCAACTAGCAGACCGTCGCTGGCGGGTGGATGCAGCACAGCGCGATGGCCACCCATGCTAGCGCTGCGCTGCGGGGTCTTCGGGCGTCTACACCATCGACGGGCGCGCAAATAATTTCATCCGCCCGCAACCAGCTTTCATGCGCCCGGCGCGCTCTGGGCTTTACTATCGACGCACCTCATTTTTGAATTGCGATTTGCCATGCCTGTGATTACCAACATCGAAGACCTGCGCGTTCTGGCCAAAAAGCGGGTACCGCGCATGTTTTATGACTACGCCGACTCTGGCAGCTGGACCGAGGGTACCTACCGCGCCAATTGCGAAGATTTTCAGAAAATAAAGTTGCGCCAGCGCGTGGCTGTCAATATGGAAAACCGCAGTACCGCCACCCGCATGATCGGTGTGGATGTGAAAATGCCAGTGGCGATTGCCCCGGTAGGTCTGACCGGCATGCAGTGCGCGGACGGCGAAATCAAAGCCGCGCGCGCTGCCGAAAAGTTTGGCATCCCTTTTATTCTGTCGACCATGAGCATTTGCTCGATCGAAGACGTGGCTGCCAATACCATCCGCCCCTTTTGGTTTCAGCTCTACATGATGCGCGACCGCCAGGCCATGGTGAACATGATCGAGCGCACCCGCAAAGCCGGTTGCGACGCGCTGGTTCTGACGCTGGATTTGCAAGTGATTGGCCAGCGCCACAAAGACCTTAAGAACGGCCTTACCGCACCGCCTAAGCCCACACTGTCCACCATCGTCAATCTACTGACCAAGCCGCGCTGGTGTTTGGGGATGGCCGGTACGCGCCGTCACAGCTTTGGCAACCTGGTCGGCCACGTCAAAGCGGTCAGCGATATGAAATCATTGGCGGCTTGGACGAATGAACAATTTGACCCGCGCCTTTCATGGGCCGATGTGGCCTGGGTGAAAGAGCAATGGGGTGGCAAGCTCATCCTCAAAGGCATACAAGATGTGGAAGACGCCAAGCTGGCAGTCCAAAGTGGTGCCGATGCCATCGTGGTCAGTAACCACGGCGGGCGGCAGTTGGACGGCGCGCAGTCCAGCATTGAGGCGCTGCCGGCCATCGTCGAGGCAGTGAGTGACCAGATTGAAGTCTGGATGGACGGCGGCATCCGCAGCGGGCAGGACGTGCTCAAGGCCTGGGCTCTGGGCGCACGCGGCACCTTAATTGGCCGCGCCATGGTCTATGGCCTGGGCGCCATGGGCGAAGAAGGCGTTACCAAAGCCTTGCAAATCTTGCACAAAGAGTTAGACATCACCATGGCTTTTTGTGGTCACACCGATTTACAAAACGTCGATAAGGCGATTTTGTTGCCAGGTACATTCCCCCGAGCCCCTACCTGACGCGCTAGCGAGACACCCGCCGCCGCACCTGTGACGTTGCGCCGCATCGCCCATCTGGACATGGACGCGTTTTATGCGTCGGTCGAGTTGCTGCGCTACCCGCAGCTCAAAGGTTTGCCGGTGGTCATCGGTGGCGGGCGCCGCAAAATTGATGAGGACCTGATGCTGGGCGACACCAGCCGTGCCCTGCATGAGATTCCCGTGTCCGAATTTCCGCTGCTGCGCGACTACGCTGGTAGAGGCGTGATTACCACCGCAACTTATGCCGCGCGCCAGTTTGGCGTGGGCTCGGCCATGGGCTTGATGAAGGCGGCCAAGCTCTGCCCGCAAGCAGTGTTGTTACCGGTGGACTTTGCGCAATACCGGCACTATTCGCAGCGGTTTAAATCCATCATCACCGACATCGCGCCGCTGATGGAAAACCGAGGCGTCGATGAGGTGTATATCGACTTTACGGACGTGCCCGGCGGCCAGCGCGAAGCCGGGCGCGTACTAGCGCGCTTGATCCAAAAAGCGATTTTTGAAGACACCGGCCTGACTTGCTCTGTCGGCGTCGCACCTAATAAGCTACTGGCGAAAATGGCCAGCGAATTCAACAAACCCAATGGCATTTCCATCGTCCTGGAAGAGGACTTGCAGCCCTTGGTCTGGCCACTAGCCTGCCGCAAAATCAATGGCATTGGCCCCAAAGCCGACGCCAAACTCAAAAGCCACGGCATAGACACGATTGGCCAGTTGGCAGCGCGGGACCCGACCTGGTTAGTGCAAACCTTTGGTAACAAAACCGGTGCCTGGCTGCATGACGCTGCTTGGGGCCGCGACAGCCGAGCGGTAGTCACCGAAAGCGAGCCGGTCAGCATGAGCCGCGAAACCACGTTTGATCGCGATCTAGATGCGGTGCGCGACCGCGCTGAGCTGGGCGCTGTGTTCACGCGTTTGTGCGAACAAGTCGCCGCTGACTTGCAACGTAAAGGCTATGTTGGCAGAACTATAGGCATCAAGCTGCGCTACGCCGATTTCCAAATCGCCACGCGCGACCTCAGCCTGCCGCACTACACCGCCGACCCCATCGAAATCCGCCGCACAGCGGGCCTGAGCCTCAAGCGCGCGCCGCTGCAAAAACGCTTGCGTCTCCTCGGTGTCAGGGTGGGCTCGCTGCTGCGCGCCCAGGACGCTAAGCTATTACCCACCGAAACGGAGACCGCCCATGACCGCAATGCATTGCTTTTCCCTGACGATTGAAAACCACATCGCCCATTTGGTACTGAACCGTCCCCAGGCACTCAACACTATGGGGCCGCGCTTTTGGGGCGAGTTAGACATCGTGCTAGCCGATCTGCACAAAAACAAGTTCGCTCGTGCGCTGGTCATCAGCAGCACCGGCAAACATTTCAGCGCCGGCATGGCGCTAGACGCCTTTGCAGGCTCTGTCCAAATGGACGACCAATCGCCCGAAGGCCGCGCCGCTATTTTTGATAACTTGACCGCCATGCAAGCTACCTTCACCAAGCTGGAGACGCTGCGCATTCCTGTAATTGCCGCGCTGCACGGCGGCGTTATCGGTGGCGCGGTGGACATGGTGACCGCCTGCTGCATTCGCTACGGCAGCAAAGACACTTTTTTCTGTATCCAGGAAATCAATATCGGCATGGTGGCCGACGTCGGCACTTTGCAGCGCCTACCCAAGCTGGTGCCGCTGGCCGTGGTCAAAGAACTGGCCTACACGGGAAGACGCTTGGGCGCCGACAAAGCGCTGGGCTATGGCCTACTCAACGAAATATTTGAGACGCACGAACAAACCGTGGAAGCGGCCTTGCAATGCGCGACGGAAATCGCGAGCAAGCCGCCAGTCGCTATCTGGGGCACCAAACAAGCGGTGCACTATGCGCGCGACCATACGGTGGATGAAGCGCTCAAGCAAATGGGCTGGCTGCAAGCGGCCATTTGGAGCAACCGCCATGTCGGCGAAGCAGTGACGGCGTTTCAGAGCAAACGCACCGGTAAGTACCCGGACCTGGCGGAGCTCAAGTCTTTTACCGATTTAGCTTGAGCGCCTTTACTGCCGTGCCGTGCGCGTATTTGCGGGAGGCTTTTGTGGGTGGCTAGTGCGAAAGGGATTGATGTCCAGGCCACCGCGCCGGGTGTAGCGGGCATAGACCGATAGCTTGATCGGTTTGCAGCGCGTCCAAATGTCCATAAAAATGCGCTCCACGCATTGCTCGTGAAACTCGTTGTGGTTGCGAAAGCTCACCAGGTATTGGAGCAAGCCCTCCTGGTCCATAGCGTCACCGGTATAGCTGATCTGCACACTGCCCCAATCGGGCTGGCCGGTGACCAGGCAATTGCTTTTGAGCAAATTGCTCACCAAGACTTCGCTGACCGGCGCATCGCCCAGTGTGACGCGCAGTAAATCCGGCGCGGGGGTGTAGCGGCTGCATTCAATGTCCAGCCGGTCAAGGCTTAAGCCGTCTAATTCGTAAATCGGTTCGCGGTCAAACAGCTCAGGCGCGATCAGTCGAAGGCCCACGCTGCCTTGCCCCGGCGCACCACGCCATAGCGCTTCGGACACGTCTTTGCGCATACAAGCCAGCACCGCGTCGCTGTCCGCAAACACCGTGTTGTTAAAGCTATTGAGGTAAAGCTTGAAAGACTTGCTTTCGATGATGTTGGGGCTTTCGCAAGGCACCATGAAATGCGCCAGCGCCAGTTGCGGCTTTCCGCGCGGGTTGAGCCAGCTCAGCTCAAACGCCGTCCAAAGGTCAGCGCCAAAAAACGGAGGATCACCGGCAATGCCCAATTCGCCGCGCTTGTCCGCACGAGGCAACGGAAACAAAAGGCTGGCGTCGTACTGGTCTATGTAGCTGGAAGCTTTGCCCAGCGGTGATTGCTCGGGTTTGGCCGGGGCGGATGTGGTGTTCATGGGTCTTTAGGCGCCCGCCAGTTTGCGGCGGAAAACCAAACGTTCCGGCGTGGACACTTTGGCTGCGAGGCTGTAACCATCGCCCTTGAAATCGCGCAATTGCTCCGGCTTGTCGATGCGCTGCTCTATCGCAAAACGCATCATGGCACCGCGCGCACGTTTGGCGTTGAAGCTGATAATTTTGTACACCCCGTTTTTATAGTCTTCAAAAACACATTCAATCACCCGCGCTTTGAGCAACTTGGGCTTGACGGATTTGAAATATTCTTGCGAAGCCAGGTTCACCAATACCGGCTCGGCATCGCCTTGCAGGCGTTCGTTCAGGTAATCGGTGATGCGGCTGCCCCAAAACTGGTAAAGGTCGCTGCCCTGTTCGGTGGGTAGGCGGGTGCCCATTTCCAGACGGTAGGGCTGCATCAAGTCCAAAGGCCGGAGCACGCCATACAAACCGCTAAGTACACACACATGCGCTTGCGCCCAGGCCAGCGCGTCCTCATCAAGCGCGCGGGCGTTGAGACCGTCATAGACATCGCCGTTAAAGGCCAGCAGTGCCTGGCGGGCATTTTTTTTCGTGGCGCGCGGCGACCAGGCTTGGTAGCGCGCTACGTTCAAACCCGACAGCGCGTCGCTCAAATCCATAAGTTCTGAAATTTGCGGTGGCGTGTAGCCGAGCAGCACTTTGATCAAGGCTTGCGATTGCTTAGCGAACAAAGGCGCTGAGTGCGCCTGCACCGTAAGCGGTGTTTCGTAATCCAGGGACTTGGCGGGCGAGAGAACAAACAGCATTACCTATTATCCGTAAGTCAAAACCGCTAGAACTGGCCGAGGGGCATTAGGGCATCTCGACCACTTTGCTGGTCAGGCGTCGCACGAACGGCAGCACGGCCATCAGGGTCGGAAAGGCGATGAGCCAGGAAACGCCCCAAGAGCCCAGCCAAAGTTGCAGCACGCCAGGCGCCAAGCCCACGCCGCGCAAAGTGCTAATGCCTGAAATCAGGCAGGTCATGATGCAGGACAAGAAAAACGGCAGGACGATGGCCGCGTAGCGGGCGGGCAGCTTGCGAAAGCCAGGGGTTGGTGGGGACGAATTTTCCATGGGCGCGATGGTAACTGCCACGCGTGAAGTCGCCAGGCCTGCGCGCACCTGAGCATCCACGGGCGGGCACCTCGGTAAAATTGCCGGTCTTTCCCCTGCGCCGTCGCACTGCGGCGGCTGCCACCCACTTAAAGCTCCATGTCCACTACCCCTCCCGACCAGCCCGGATTGCAATCCCTGTCAAAGTCTTTTGAACCCGCCGCCCTTGAGGCGCACTGGGGCCCCGAGTGGGAAAAGCGCGGTTATGGCCTGGCAGGCGTACGCGGCACTGGCCAGCCCGACGCCAGCCAGCCTTCGTTTGCGATTCAGCTACCGCCGCCCAATGTGACGGGCACGCTACATATGGGCCATGCGTTTAACCAAACCATCATGGACAGCCTGACGCGCTACCACCGCATGCGCGGCCACAACACCGCCTGGGTGCCAGGCACCGACCATGCAGGTATTGCTACCCAGATCGTGGTGGAGCGCCAATTGCAGGACAAAGGCATCAGCCGCCACGCCATGGGTGCTACACCCCCCGAGGCGCGCAAAAACTTTATCGCCAAGGTATGGGAATGGAAAGAAGAATCGGGCAACACCATCACCCGCCAGATGCGCCGCATGGGTGACAGCGTGGACTGGAACCGCGAATACTTCACCATGGATGCCAAGCTGTCTAGCGTGGTGACTGAAACCTTTGTGCGCTTGTACGAACAAGGTCTGATTTACCGGGGCAAGCGTTTGGTGAACTGGGACCCGGTGCTGATGAGTGCGGTGTCTGATCTGGAAGTAGAAGCCACCGAGTCCGAAGGCAAGATGCACTACATCTGCTACCCCTTTGCCGACGGCCCGCAGCTTATCGAAGGCGTGCTGCAACCAGGCATGACGATTGCCACCACCCGCCCCGAAACCATGATGGCTGACGGCGCGCTAGCGGTGCACCCGGAAGATGAACGCTACCGACACCTGGTCGGCAAGTTGGTGGATCTGCCGCTGTGCGACCGTCAAATTCCCATCATCGCCGACGACTTTGTGGACCGCGCTTTTGGTTCTGGCTGCGTCAAGATTACCGGCGCGCACGATTTCAACGACTACGCCTGCGCGCAACGGCACGATCTGCCGCTGATCACCATCTTCACCCTAGACGCCAAAGTCAACGCGAACGGCCCCGCCGCCTACCAAGGGCTGGACCGCTTTGAAGCCCGCAAAGCGGTCAACCACGATTTGGAAGCGCAAGGTTTGATGCTGGACATCAAGCCCCACAAAATGATGCTCCCGATTTGCGCCCGCACCGGCCAAGTGGTCGAACCGATGCTGACCGACCAGTGGTTTGTGGCTATGAACAAGGTAAGCGATAAGGACCCCACCGGCAAAAGCATCGCGCAAAAAGCCATCGACGCTGTGCAATCAGGCGAAGTGAAATTTGTGCCCGAGAACTGGGTCAACACCTACAACCAATGGATGAACAATATCCAAGACTGGTGCATCAGCCGCCAACTGTGGTGGGGCCATCAGATTCCGGCTTGGTACACCGATGGCACCTTGGTGAATGGCGCTGATTTCGTCGTGGCGACCAGCGAAGAAGACGCACGAAACAAAGCGCGCGCAGCCGGTTACCAAGGTTCCCTTCGGCGCGATGAAGACGTACTGGACACCTGGTACTCCAGCGCTTTAGTCCCTTTTAGCACCATGGGGTGGCCGGACAGCGCTGCTCGAACTGGCGGCGACTCCAACAACCCGCAGGAGAGCGCCGGGCTTGGGCGTAGCGATTTGGCGCGCGAAGCGCGTACGAGCAAGACCGAGCCCGGTGCGCTCCGAAGCGAGAGCGAAAACACCGCAAGTGACTACGACCTCTACCTACCCAGCAGCGTATTGGTAACAGGCTACGACATCATCTTCTTCTGGGTCGCCCGCATGATCATGATGACTACGCACTTCACCGGTCGCGTGCCCTTCAAAGACGTGTATATCCATGGCCTGGTGCGCGATGCCCAAGGCAAAAAAATGAGCAAATCCGAAGGCAATGTGCTTGACCCGGTGGACCTGATCGACGGCATTGCGTTGGCGCCTTTGCTCGACAAACGCAGCCAAGGCTTGCGCAAACCTGAGACCGCGCCACAAGTGCGCAAAAATACGGAAAAAGAATTCCCCGAAGGCATCCCGGCCTACGGCGCTGACGCCTTGCGCTTTACTTTTGCCGCGCTGGCCAGTCTGGGCCGCAACATCAACTTTGACAGCAAACGCTGCGAAGGCTATCGCAACTTTTGTAACAAACTTTGGAACGCCACACGATTTGTGCTGATGAACTGCGAAGGGCAGGACTGCGGTTTGCAAGAACACACCAAAGAACAATGCACGCCCCCCCGCGTGGGCGCGGATGGAATAGAAATTCCTGCCGGGCCTTTCTACCAATATCTGAAGTTCAGCCAGGCTGACCGCTGGATCAGCTCAGTGTTGCAACAAACCGAAGACCAGGTGGCTAAAGGCTTTGCCGAATACCGGTTGGATAACGTGGCAACGTGCGTCTATGAATTTGTGTGGAACGAATACTGCGACTGGTACCTGGAAATTGCCAAAGTGCAAATCCAAAATGGCGACCCCGCGCAGCAGCGCGCTACGCGCCGCACACTCATCCGTACCCTGGAAGCCATCTTGCGCCTGGCGCATCCGGTCATTCCGTTCATCACCGAAGAACTCTGGCAAAAAGTGGCACCGGTCGCTGGACTAGCAGGGGCCTCTGTCAGTATTGCGCGCTACCCTGAGGCGCAATTAAACAAGGTAGATCCACAAGCAATAACCAATGTCAACCAGCTTAAAGCCCTGGTCGATGCCTGCCGCAATTTGCGTGGCGAGATGAACGTCTCGCCAGCCACCAAAATGCCGTTGTTCGCCCTCGGCAATGCCGACTTTATGCGCGCCAATGCCAAGGTCTTGCAAGCGCTCGCCAAGCTGAGCGATGTGAAAGTGTTTGACGACGAAGCAGCCTGGCAAAGCGCAGCGCAAGCCGCGCCCGTGGCGGTGGTGGGCGACATCCGCATGTGCTTGTTTATTGAAGTGGACGTCGCGGCAGAGAAGGTGCGGCTGTCTAAAGAAATCGCGCGCCTGGAAGGCGAAATTACCAAGGCCCAGGGCAAGCTGTCCAACGAAGCCTTTGTCGCCAAAGCGCCGCCTGCGGTGATCACCCAGGAACGTCAACGCATGGCGGATTTTGAAAGCACCTTGGACAAGGTGCGGGGGCAGTTGGAGCGCTTGGCTTAAGTTTTTGGGGCGGCCAACTGGTGAAGGCGCTGCAACAACTCCCCCGCATCGGTACCCACCTGCAATAACTCGCGCACCGGGGGGTTCAGAAAACCTTGCGCCACCATGCCGTCCAGCATGGCGATCAGCGGGTCGTAATAGCCCGCCACATTGAGTAAGCCAAAGGGCTTGTGGTGCATGCCTAATTGGTACCAGGTCCAGATTTCAAACAGTTCTTCAAAAGTGCCTATGCCACCGGGCAGAGCCACAAAGGCGTCGGCACGCTCAAACATCATGGTTTTGCGCGTGTGCATGTTGTCCACCACATGCAATTCGGTGAGGCCAGTGTGGCCCACTTCCTTATCTATCAGGGTTTGCGGAATCACGCCATACACCGTGCCGCCTGCGTCCAGCGTGGCATCGGCCACCATGCCCATCAGCCCCACTTTGCCGCCACCATAAACCAACTCCCAGCCCTGGATGCCTATCAGGGCGCCGGTATCACGCGCCGATTGTGCAAAGCGCGGATCCGCGCCTGGACGGGAACCGCAATAGACACAAATTGAAAAGTTGGCGGAGTGGGAGGTGGACAAAGTATTTTCGGGAGAGTGGCTCATGGTGGTGACGCCCGGCCTTAGCGCCTGCGCATGAGATGGATAAATTCCTTATCCACCGTCTGCTGGTCCAGCAAAGTGTTGCCGGTTTGCTTGGCAAAGGCCTGAAAGTCACGCACCGAGCCGGGGTCGGTGGCGATGACCTTGAGTACGTCCCCGCTATGCATATCAGCCAGCGCGCGTTTGGCTTTGAGTATGGGCAAGGGGCAGTTCAGGCCCCGGCTGTCTACTTCTTTGGCGATGGTGTATTCGGTGCTCATGGTGACCTCAGTAAATTAGCTTTCAGCGCGCTGGACCGCGCTTTCATCACGCTTAGCCCACTCAACAAATTGCGGCGTGTGCCCGCGCGAGCGCAGCCAATCGGCCAGTGCATAGCCGGTGCCTGCAGGCCAGCATTTCAGGTCTTGCGGCGCGTACATGCGGTAGTCCACCAGTTCGGGCGACAAGCGCACTTCGCCGTGGCAGACCGCGTGGTAGGCGATGATGATCTGGTTCATGCGTTGAAAGTCATACACGCCGATCAAGTTGAGCGCGTCGGTCGTCAACGCAGTTTCTTCAGTGATTTCGCGGGCGATGCCTTCTTGCGGGGTTTCGCCCGCTTCCATAAAACCAGTGATCAGTGCATACATCTTGCCCGGCCAGGCGGCATTGCACGCCAGCAGGATGCGGCCTTCGATCTCAATCACCGCCGCCAGCACCGGCGTGGGGTTGTTCCAATGCGTAAATTCGCAGGCCGTGCAGCGCAGGCGCGATTTATCGCCGCCGTCTTCTGCTTGCGTGACCCAGGCCAACTCGGTGGCGCAAAAGGGGCAAAACTTAAATGCGTCGGTCATTGGCACCATTTAATTCAAGCGGGGAAAACACCGGTGGACAAGTAGCGATCGCCCCGGTCGCAGACGATAAAAACAATCGTCGCGTCACGTACTTCACTGGCGATTTGCTGCGCGATACAGCAAGCCCCAGCGGCGGAGATGCCCGCAAAAATTCCTTCCTCACGCGCCATGCGCCGGGCCATGTCTTCGGCGTCCACCTGGCTGACCAGGCGGATTTCATCGACAAAACGGGCGTCATAAATTTTCGGCAAATACTGCGGCGACCATTTGCGGATGCCGGGTATGCGCGAGCCTTCGGAGGGCTGCGCGCCGATGATGCGGATGGCTGGGTTTTGCTCCTTCAGGTAACGCCCCACACCGGTGATGGTGCCAGTGGTGCCCATGGCACTAACGAAGTGGGTAATGCCGCCTGCCGTATCGCGCCAAATTTCGGGGCCGGTAGTTTCAAAATGGATACGCGGGTTGTCGCCATTGGCAAACTGGTCCAGCACCCGGCCTTTGCCTTCGGCCTGCATGCGGTCAGCCAGATCGCGCGCATGCTCCATAGCGCCCGCCTTGGGGGTGAGGATGAGTTCGGCGCCAAAGGCCTTCATGGTCTGGGCGCGCTCTATGGACAAGTCCTCGGGCATGATGAGCACCATGCGGTAGCCCATGATCGCTGCGGCCATGGCCAGGGCGATACCGGTGTTACCCGACGTAGCTTCGATCAAGGTATCACCGGGCTGAATATCACCGCGCTCTTGCGCGCGCCGGATCATGGACACTGCAGCGCGGTCTTTGACCGAACCGGCCGGGTTGTTGCCCTCCAATTTGCCCAAAATAATGTTGTTGCGCTCTTGGTGGGTCGCCGCGCCTATGCGCTGCAAAGCCACTAATGGCGTGTTTCCGATCAGGTTCTCAAGGGTGCGGTACGTGCTCATGGGGCTTACTGTGCCATAAAGGTTTTACACCACGCGCCCGCAAGGACTAGCGCGCATGCAGGGCGATTTTTACAACGCGAAAATTTTTCCGGGATTCAGGATGTTGTGTGGGTCTAACGCTTGCTTAATTGCGCGCATCATGGCCACTGCGCCCACTCCGGCTTCGTGCACTAAAAATTCCATTTTGTGCAGGCCCACGCCGTGCTCGCCGGTACAAGTGCCGCCCAGACGCAAAGCGCGGGCCACCAATTGCGCATTGAGTTGTTCTGCAGTTGCGCGCTCCTGCGCGTTGTCCGGATCGATCAAATAGCCCATATGGAAGTTGCCGTCCCCCACATGGCCGACCATGAAATAAGGAATGCCCGCCGCATTGGCCTCGTCCACCGAATCGAGCAGCGCATCGGCCAGTTTAGAGATAGGCACACAGGTATCGGTGGTGATGCAGCGGCAGCCGGGCCGCGACTGGATGCCGGCAAAGTAGGCGTTGTGTCGCGCAGTCCACAAGCGGGTGCGCTCCTCGGGCGTGTCGGCCCATTGAAAACCATGGCCCTGGTTGTCTTTGACGATTTCTTGCACCGTAGCAATTTGCTCCTGTACGCCCGCGGGCGAACCATGGAACTCCATCAGCATCATCGGTCCTTCGGCCAGGCCCAGCTTGGAATGCTGGTTCACCATGCGCACGGTATTGCCATCGAGCAATTCGCAACGCGCAATCGGCACGCCCAGTTGAATAATTTGGATCGTAGTGTTGACCGCATCGGCC
>CANJXV010000023.1 GCA_947478935.1 Comamonadaceae bacterium | reverse complement strand
TGGAAGCGGCCTGGCTAGTGGTTTATCGCGACCCGCAGCGCTACTGGGATTTGTACCAACTAGGCGAAGAACTCACCGACCTGGAAGATGCCTTTCGCCTGTGGCGCTTTCGCCATGTGACCACGGTAGAACGCGTCATCGGCTTTAAGCGCGGAACCGGCGGCACCGGCGGCGTGAGCTATTTGCGCAAGATGCTGGACGTGGTGCTGTTTCCTGAAATTTGGAGTTTGCGCACGCAGCTGTAAGTACTGCGGTTCACACGCCCCGGTACAACCAAGGCATATCCAAAAGGCGCGTGCCCAACCAGCGCATAGCGGTATCGCGGCCCCAGGCCGTCACACCCGTGGCGTGGAAAATTTCGCCATTACGCTCTGCCCTGGCCTGCACGCGCGCATTGCGCTTCCAGCGTAATGATGCATAGCGCAACAAAGCTTTGGCATCGTCTGCCGGGCCTTGGTGCAGGCAGCGCGCCAGCACGGCAGCGTCCTCTATCGCCATGCCCGCGCCTTGGGCGAGGTAAGGCAGCATGGGGTGGGCCGCGTCGCCCAGCAAAGCAATGCGGCCAAAGGCCATGTCCTGCGGGCCGCGCAGATGCGGCAAACCATTTAACGGCCAAAGCCGCCACTGCGCCATCGCGCCCACCAAATCTTGCAAACCTGCGCAGGCCTGGGACAGGCGCGCAGACAAATCACTGCGCAGTGCGTTTTGCTCCCACTCCTGCGGGTCATCAGGTGCTGTACCTTCAACGATAACCACCAAGTTGAGCAACTCCCCGCTGTGCACCGGGTATTGCACCGCATGCATGGCCGGGCCCAGCCACACGGTGACGCAATCGCTACGCAGCGCCTGCGGCAAATCCGCTTGCTTGGCCATAGCGCGGTAGGCCAGATGGCCGCTGAAAACCGGTTGCACGCCCTGGCGCAAAAAGTCGCGCACATGGCTCCATACGCCATCGGCGGCGATCAGCACATTGGCGCGGCGCTTGCGCTCGTCATCGGTGATTAGCTCGACCGCGCTGGCGTCCTGGCTGACGCGTTGCGCCGCGCGCCCCAGGTGTATTTCGGTCAGGCCCTGGGCCAGCACGGCGCGGTGCAGCAAGGTATGTAAATCGACGCGGGCAATAGTGGCATATCGCGCGCCGTAGCGCTGCAAGGCACGCGCGCCCAAAGGCAGCGTGCCCAGCAAGGCGCCGCTGTGGGCGCTGCGAACTTCCAGCCGCTGCGGAAAGCAAGCCACCGCATCCAACGCCGCGCCCAAGCCCCAGCCCTCGAGCAAGCGCACTGCATTGGGGCCCAATTGCACACCAGCCCCCACTTCGGAGAGCTCCCGCTTTTTTTCAAACAACTGCGTGCCCATGGCCAGATGCCCGCAAGCTAAGGCCGTCGCCAAGCCGCCTATGCCGCCACCAGCCAGCAGTATTTTTCGTTCCATGGCGGGATTGTCGCCCAAGGGGGTCGGGCTAAAGCCTTGTGGGAGGGTCGGTAATAGGGGAGCCAACATAATCAATCTGATAGCAAGAAAGATCAACATGACATTTTTACAAGCTCGCCCCACCAAAGACCTGCCCAGTGCCACCAGTGTGGCAACTCGGCGCGCGGTAAGGTTCGTGGGCGCCCTGAGCACTTGCGCTGCCCTTGGCACCCTGCCTCTTGGCACGCAGGCCTGGGCACAGCAGGAAGCGGACCGGCCTTTGTGGGAAATCGGTGCGGTTGGCCTGGGCGTGTCGCAGCAAGCCTATCCCGGTGCGTCGGAATCCATAGGGCGGGCCTTGGTGATTCCGTTTGGCATTTACCGGGGCGAGTGGCTTCGCATTGAAGGCGGTGGCGCCAACCTGAGGGCCATGAACACCCCACGCTTTGAGCTGGACCTGGGGATTTCCGGCTCGCTGGGCGGGCGCGCGGACGACACCGTAGCGCGCCGTGGCATGGCGGATTTGGGCACCCTAGTTGAAATAGGTCCGCGCCTGCGCTGGAACATTACGGACCCCGAGCAAGCAGACCGCTGGCGCTTGGACCTACCACTGCGCGGCGTTTTCGAATTGAGCAACGGACTGGCCACACGCGGGGCAGTGTTTGAGCCCGAACTCACTTTCTCGCACCGCGACCGCGAGGGCTGGACTTACAGCACCGGCGTCAGCATGGTCTGGGCCAACCAAGCCATGAATTCCTTGTTCTATGGTGTGACCGCCCAAGAGGCCACTGCGACCCGCTCCGCCTACGAGGCCAAGGCCGGCCTCTTAACCATGCGCCTGTCGGGCACGGTGTCAAGGCTGCTTAATCGCGACACGCGGCTAATCGCGTTTGGCCGCATCGATAGCGTGAACGGCGCGGCCAACCAGGCCAGCCCGCTGGTGCAGCAAAACACTGGCTTAAGTGCCGGGGTGGTGCTGGCCTATACCTGGAAACAGTCCGAGGCGCGGGCGACGGATTAATTGAACGCATGCTGGCGGCTATCCATGATTAGCCCCAAATGAGTGACGCAACAGGTTTTGAAACTGATAGGTCATGGGCAGATCAGCTTGATCTTTGGGAAATATTTTTGGTAACGCCCCGCGTCGCGGGTGAGCAGTTGGTAGCCCTCGGCCTGCGCATGGGCACCAATAAAGAGGTCTGGCAAGACGCCGGTTTTGGTGCCGCCGCGCTGGCGGTAGCTGCGAAAAGCGAGACCCGCCAAACGGGCTGCCGGGCGCGACAGCTGTAGCAACTGAACGCCCAAGGTGTCTAGAAACTCGTCCAGGTGCGCGGGCTCGGCTGGATGCCCCGCCAATTCGGCATACACCACGATGTTGATGACTAGTTGACCCGCCTTGGCATGGTGCAAATGCTTTAAAGACCAAGGCATCCAGATCGGATCGGCCTTGTAGATGTCTAACAACACGTTGGTATCCACCAGAATCATGGCTTGTTCCAGTCGTCACCCCGCGTGATGGCCATCCACTCATCGGTGCTGGGTCCGCCCTTGGCGATGCCAATGAACTGACGGATTGGATCATCAGGGGCCAGAAACGACAGATCCGGTTCCGGCGCTGCCTTGCCAAGCGACGGTGCTTGCGCTGTAACCATGTACTCGGCCAGGGCTTCTTGTACGACTTGTGATTTGGTCAGTTTGCGGACAGCGCAAAACTGCTTTAAATCACGTTCCATGGTTTCAGGTAAACGAACAGACAACATAGTATCTCCTTGTCATACAAATATGATTTATATGTATGACACAAAGTATGACACAGTGTTTAGCTTTGTCATACGCCCCGATGGGCGATGTGGTGGCCGTCTGTGGGATTCACTCCACCCGCGCCACCGCCGCCGGTTTAAAGCCCAAATCCGCCGCCTTGCCTTTGCGGGCACGCGCGGCGCGGGCGTTGTTGAGGCTGCGGATTTCCAGCGTCTCTTCGCGCTCCTTGCCGCCCCGGCCAACCCCCGTAATGCGGACGCTGCGGGTGTAGGCCGCCGCTCCGGCCAGAGTGTCTTTGCCGTCTAAATCGAGCAGCATCAAACCACGCCCGCCTTTCTCCATGGTCTTGAGTTCGGACAACTTAAAGGTGAGGATGCGGCCCAGCGTGGAGGCACAAGCCACATCGGTCGCGGGTGCCACTAGTGCCCGCGCCGCGTTTTGCACCGTGGCAGGCGTAGCTGCATGGGCGGGCAAGCTGGCGCCGGCCACCAGCGAGGGCGTGCACACGCTTTCCCCGGTGTTGCAAGTCACGAACGCTTTACCCGCTTTATTGCGCGAAATCATGTTGTCCACCATGGCCATAAAGCCATAGCCTGCGCTGCTGGAAATAAGCAATTGAGCCGTAGCCGGGCCGGCAAAGTAATGCAAGATTTGAGTGCCCGTTTCCAGCTCGATCAGGCTGGTGAGCGGCTGCCCATCGCCGCGCCCGCCAGGTAGCAAAGCCACCGCCACCGAATACACCCGGCCATTGGAGCCAAAGGCTAGCAAGGTATCGACACTGCGGCATTCAAAGGTGGCATACAGCGCATCGCCGGCCTTAAAGGCAAAGCCGGCTGCCTCGTGGCCGTGGCCGCCGCGTGCGCGCACCCAACCTTTGTCGCTGACCACCACTGTCACGGGCTCATCGACGATCTTGATTTCGGCTACGGCTTTTCTCTCAGCCTGTATGAGCGTACGCCGCGCATCGGCAAAGGTTTTGGCATCGGCCTCGATTTCCTTGACCATCAAGCGACGCAGGCTGGCCGGGTTGTCCAATATATCTTCCAGCTTTTTCTGCTCGTCGCGCAGCTCAGAGAGCTCTTGCTCGATCTTGATCGCCTCCAGGCGCGCCAATTGGCGCAGGCGGATTTCCAGGATGTCTTCGGCCTGGCGCTCGGACAGGCGAAAGCGCTCCATCAGCGCACTGCGCGGCTCATCCGACTGGCGGATGATGGCAATCACTTCATCGATATTGAGCAGCACCAATTGCCGCCCTTCCAAAATATGGATGCGGTCCAGCACCTTGCCTAGGCGGTGGCGCGAGCGCCGCTCAACCGTGGTCTGGCGAAACGCAATCCACTCGGTCAGCATTTGGCGGAAGGACTTTTGCGTAGGCCGCCCGTCCAACCCCACCATGGTCAGATTGATGGGGGCCGAGCTTTCCAAACTGGTGTGCGCCAGCAGCGAGGTAATCAGCTCTTGCTGCTCGATACGGCTAGTCTTGGGCTCGAACACCAGACGCACGGCCGCTTCTTTGCCCGACTCATCACGCACCAAATCCAACACCGCCAGCATGCTGGCCTTGAGTTGTATCTGATCTTGCGACAAAGCCTTTTTGCCCGCCTTGACTTTGGGATTGGTAAGTTCTTCAATCTCTTCGAGTACCCGTTGGCTACTTACGCCCGGTGGCAATTCAGTCACCACCAATTGCCACTGTCCGCGCGCCATATCCTCAATCTTCCAGCGCGCACGTACTTTGAGCGAACCGCGCCCAGTGCGGTAGGCATCGGCAATATCGGCACTGCTGCTGATGATCTGCCCGCCGCCCGGGTAGTCTGGGCCGGGTACCAGCGCCAGCAATTCTTCGTCGCTGGTCTTGGGGTTTTTGATCAGGGCGACGCAGGCGTCCGCCACCTCGCGCAGATTGTGGCTGGGGATTTCGGTGGCCAGGCCTACCGCGATGCCGCTGGCGCCGTTGAGCAGCGCAAAAGGCAGGCGCGCGGGCAACTGGCTGGGCTCTTCGGTGGAGCCATCGTAATTGGGCACAAAGTCCACCGTGCCCTGGTCGATCTCGTCCAGCAACAGGCTGGTGATTTTGGCCAGCCGCGCTTCGGTGTAGCGCATAGCCGCCGCGCCATCGCCATCGCGCGAACCAAAATTACCCTGCCCGTCGATCAGTGGATAACGCTGCGAAAAATCCTGCGCCATGCGCACCAGCGCGTCATACGCTGCCTGGTCGCCATGCGGATGAAAGCGGCCCAACACATCGCCCACCACGCGCGCACTTTTGACCGGCTTTGCACCGGTGTTGTTATTGGTGCCGCCAAAGCCCAGGCCCATGCGCGACATGGAATACAGAATGCGCCGCTGCACCGGCTTTTGCCCGTCGCACACATCAGGCAGCGCACGGCCTTTGACCACCGACAACGCATATTCCAAATAAGCGCGCTGCGCATACGTGGCCAAATTAAGCTGGTCGTCGCCTTCGGGCGTGGCCTGCAAGTCGAGAGTGGTTTGATCGGTCATAGAAATTTTTGCAATGTACTTACCGTTGTAATTTTTTGATCGTCGCAGCCGATCGAAGCAATAAGTTTAAAAAAAAGCTTGGCTGTTTATTGCCGAAATCAGTGACCTGCGCGCAAAGGGATTGGGGGGCTGACGATTTGTGGTGCCCCACCATGAGGAAGCCCTCCAATCCCTTTGCGCGCCCGCGAGAGAAAGAAAACAATCCCTGAGTCCTCAATGCGCTGAGCCATGAAGCCCCCGCGTCTCCGTCTTCGTCCAAGAGAGAAAACGCGACTTGATCAAACCTCAAATATCAATCTCCACCGAATCCCCATGTAACTCCATCAACTCCCGCCGCGCCGCCGCCTCGCCCTTGCCCATGAGCTTGGTAATCAAAGTCTCGGTCGCCGCAAAATCAATCGCCCCCAAAGCCACCGGCAATAAACGCCGCGTGTCCGGATTGAGGGTGGTGTCCCACAGTTGCTCAGCATTCATCTCGCCCAACCCCTTGAAGCGGCTGATGCTCCAAGCGCCCTCGCGCACACCCTCTTTGCGCAGCTTGTCCAAAATCGCGCCCATTTCACCCGCGTCCAGCGCATAGGCTTTAGAGGCAGGCTTTTTGCCCCGCGCCGGTGCATCCACCCGAAAAAGCGGTGGCCGCGCCACATACACATGACCGGCCTCAATCAGTTTAGGGAAATGCCGGAAAAACAAGGTCAGCAGCAAGACCTGGATATGCGAGCCGTCCACGTCTGCATCGCTCAAGATGCACACCTTGCCATAGCGCAAACCGCTGAGATCGGGCGTGTCATCCGGCCCGTGTGGATCAACGCCGATGGCCACCGAAATATCGTGAATTTCGGTGTTGGCAAACAGCCGGTCGCGGTCCACCTCCCAAGTGTTGAGCACTTTGCCGCGCAGCGGCAGGATGGCCTGGTTTTCTTTATCGCGGCCCATCTTGGCACTGCCGCCGGCCGAGTCACCCTCGACCAAAAACACTTCGTTATAGGCCAGGTCGCGGCTTTCGCAATCCGTTAGCTTGCCCGGCAAAACCGCGACGCCCGAGCTTTTGCGCTTCTCGACTTTCTGCCCCGCGCGCTGGCGGGTTTGCGCGGCCTTTATGGCTAATTCGGCAAGTCTTTTACCGTAATCCACATGCTGGTTCAACCATAGTTCTAGCGCCGGGCGTACATAGCCGGATACCAAACGCACGGCATCACGCGAGTTCAGGCGCTCCTTGATCTGGCCTTGGAACTGCGGGTCTAGCACCTTGGCAGACAGCACATAGCTGGCGCGGGCGAACACGTCTTCGGGCATGAGCTTGACGCCTTTAGGTAACAAAGCGTGCATCTCGATAAAGCTTTTGACCGCGTTAAACAAGCCGTCGCGCAAGCCGCTTTCATGGGTGCCACCGGCGCTGGTGGGAATCAGGTTGACATAGCTCTCGCGCACCGGATGGCCGTCTTCAGTAAATGCCACGCACCAGGCTGCGCCCTCGCCTTCGGCAAAACTATCGTTATTGCCGTCGGCAAAACCCTCGCCTTCAAACAGCGGGATCACTGGGTCGGCGTTGAGCGACTGCGTCAGGTAATCACGCAAGCCGCCTTTGTAAAGCCAGGTTTGGGCTTCCTTGGTTTTTTCGTTCAGCAAGGTGACCGTGACGCCGGGCATCAGCACGGCCTTGCTGCGCAGCAAGTGCGCTAAGTCGCCCATGGGCAAGGCTGAAGATTCGAAATACTTGCCGTCCGGCCAAACGCGCACCGAGGTGCCGGATTTGCGGTCCCCCTCGGCAAGGGGCCGGATAGAGAGCTTTTGGGCGACATCCCCGCCTTGGAACACCAGGTGCGCCACCGCACCTTCACGAAAGGAAGTTGCCTCCAGGCGCTTGGCCAAGGCATTGGTCACGCTCACCCCCACGCCATGCAAGCCGCCCGAAAAACTGTAAGCCCCGCCTTTGCCCTTATCAAACTTGCCACCGGCGTGCAGGCGGGTAAACACCAGCTCGATAACCGGCGCTTTTTCCTCGGGGTGCATGCCAAAAGGAATGCCGCGTCCGTCATCGTCAATAGTGACGGATCCGTCGGTGTGCAAAATCACTTTGATTTTCTTACCATGCCCAGCCAGGGCCTCGTCGGCAGCGTTATCCAGTACTTCCTGGATGACGTGCAGCGGGTTGTCGGTGCGGGTGTACATGCCCGGACGCTGTTTGACCGGCTCCAGTCCTTTAAGGACACGAATGGAGCCTTCGGAATAGGCATTGGCGGCGGACTTGGCCGACGCGACAGGGGTGGGAGCTTTAGCTGACATGGGGCCCAATTGTAGTGTGAAAGGCCTTATTTAACTGTATATAAATCCAGTTAACCAATCACCGCGCTTGCCGCCAGCGTATCCCGGTTTTGGCCGAGTGCAGGGTCCATCCCGCTGCAAATGGCTATATTCAAGCCTATGCAAAACCCTTCCGCACCGCAGACTGCCCTGCCTTTGTTTCAAGTCCTGGCCTGTGGCGCCGCCATCGTGGCACTGTCGATGGGGATACGCCACGGCTTTGGGCTGTGGCTGCAACCTACCACTCAGGCGCACGACTGGACGCGGCAAATTTATGGCTTGGCTATGGCCATACAGAACATATCTTGGGGGCTGGCAGGCGTATTTGTCGGCATGGTGGCGGACCGGTTTGGCGCATTTAGGGTCCTGGTAGCCGGGGGGCTGCTATATGCCCTGGGCCTGATCGGTATGGCGCATGTCGACACGCCATTGCAATTGATGCTGACCACTGGCGTCACACTGGGTATCGCCCAGGCGGGAACGACCTACGCGGTAGTTTATGGCGTGATCGGGCGCAACGTACCGGCAGAGCGACGCTCCTGGGCTATGGGCGTCGCAGCAGCGGCGGGCTCGTTTGGGCAATTTCTGATGGTGCCGATTGAAGGCGGTTTGATCGAAAGCCTAGGCTGGCAAAACGCCTTGGTGGCGTTGGCGGGGTTGGCATTACTCATACTCCCGCTGGCGCGTGGCCTGCGCGAGCCGAATTTTTCGGGCGGCGCATCGCAGCCCCGCGAGCAAAGCATATTGCAAGCGCTGACAGAAGCATTCCGTTATCCCAGCTTCCAACTTTTGATGGCCGGTTATTTTGTCTGTGGCTTTCAGGTCGTTTTCATTGGCGTGCATATGCCAAGCTATCTCAAAGACCACGGTTTAAGCCCCCAGGTGGCGAGTTATGCGCTGGCACTGGTCGGCCTGTTCAATGTGTTTGGTACCTACATTTCTGGTGCTTTGGGACAGCGCATGCCCAAGCGCTACATCCTGTCTTTTATTTATTTCGCACGTGCCGTGGTGATTGCGGTTTTTATCAGCTTGCCACTGTCGCCGACGAGCGTCTATCTATTTAGTGCGGTGATGGGCCTGCTGTGGCTCTCCACCGTGCCCGCAACAAACGCCACGATTGCGCAGATATTCGGTGTGGCGCACTTGTCCATGCTGGGCGGCTTTGTGTTTTTGAGCCACCAGGTGGGTTCATTTATGGGTGTTTGGCTAGGCGGCTACATGTATGACACCACGGGAAGTTATGACCTAGCCTGGTACCTGTCGATTGCGCTGGGTATTTTTGCCGGTTTGGTCAACCTGCCGGTCAAAGAAGCTGCCATTGCCCGCACCCCCCACTTAAGTCCGGCCCATTAAGCATGGACGACCGACTAACTGGATCCGAGCATTTGGGAAAGTCGCGCGTTAGCGGGCTGCTGCTGGGCATTACATTGGCCGCCTTGCTGAGTGGGGTGTTTTATTTGTACAGCAATCCACAACTCGTGATCATGCTGACGGATCAGTTGTGGGCTTGTTTCTAGCTCGACCTGTTTCCCGCTAATAGAAGTCACCACGCTATGAATACCGCCATCCCTCCCGACTTGCAAGTTGTCATCATCACCGGCGCATCCGATGGCATTGGTGCGGAAATGGCGCGCCAATTAGCGCAGCGCCACGGCGCCGCACTGGGTCTGGTCTTAGCTGCCCGCTCAAAGCAAGGCTTGGAAAGCGCCGCGGCCCATTGCCGTGGACTGGGCGCGCATTGTCTGGTGGTGCCGACCGATGTGGCGCAGCAGGCCCAATGCCGTGCGCTGATTGCAGAGGCCGTGGAATATTTCGGGCATATCGACACTTTGGTCAATAACGCGGGGGTTTCGGCCCAGGCCTTGCTTGCCGACGTGCAGGCCGACGATTTGCATTGGTACCAAAGCCTAATGCAGATCAATTTGTGGGGCAGCGTGTGGTGTACCCATGCCGCACTGCCCTACCTGAAAGCGCGCAAAGGCCGCATCGTGGCGGTGTCCTCGCTGGCAGGACTGATCGGCGTGCCCGGACGCACCGCCTATAGCGCCACCAAATTCGCCATGACCGGTTTTTTTGAGGCATTGCGTGCGGAGCTGGTGAGCGCCGGGGTTAGCGTGACGATTGCGTTTCCTGGCGTGGTGCTCACTCGTATCCGCTACCACGGCCTGAACGCCAAGGGCCAGGTCGCGGGCAGCAGCGGCTTGCGTGAGGACAATGGCATGCGCGTGGACCATTGCGTGCGCTTGATCATCGAAGGCATGCAAACACGCAAGCGCGAAGTGGTTATGACCACTGCCGGCAAGGTAGGGCGCTTTATCAAATTAATAGCGCCGGGTATCGTCGAGCGCATGGCCATGAATGCACTCAAAGACGAGGTCAAACCCCGATGAATCCACACCATGACGGACCTCTGGCGGCGCCCTCGCCCTGGCTGGTACGTTGGGCGCACTTGCTGACGCCGCAATCGCGAGTGCTCGATGTGGCCTGCGGCAGTGGACGTCATTTGCACTTCTTGCATACCCTGGGCCACCGGGTCACCGGGATCGATTTCGATATCAGCGCAGCGCAGGCGCTAGCGCCGCACAATGAATTAATACAGGCCGACCTGGAAAACCAACCCTGGCCCTTGCAAGACGGTCAAGGCCCCCGACTTTTTGATGCAGTGATAGTTTTTAACTACTTGTGGCGTCCCTTGTGGTCCGACCTACTGGCCAGTCTGGCGCCCGGCGCAGTGCTGCTTTATGAAACCTTTGCGTCCGGCCAGGAACAGTGGGGCAGGCCGCGCAACCCCGACTTTTTATTGCAGCCCGGCGAATTGTTAGACCGCGGCCAAGCCTTGCAAATCGTGGCCTACGAGTGCGGGCTGGCGCCAGAACCATCGCGCATGCTGCAGCGAATTGCGGCAAAGCGCTGCGGCGCATTGGAATTTGCGGTGTCGCCTGCACCGCTAAAATGAAGCGATTCCACCATGCCGCGTTTGCGGCCCATTAAAGAAGCTTTCAATGCCATCGAATTTTTCACAGATCCGCGGCAGCGTCGTTGCCTTGATTACCCCCATGCTGGACGATGGTAGTGTGGACTATGCAGCACTGCGAAGGCTGATCGACTGGCATATTCAGGAAGGAACCGACTGCATTTGCGTTGTCGGCACCACCGGTGAGTCGCCCACCGTCGCCGTCGAAGAACATTGCGAAATCATCCGCGTATCGGTGCAGCAAGCGGCGGGCCGCGTTCCCATCATGGCCGGATGCGGCGCCAACTCCACCAAAGAGGCCATCGAGCTGGCTGAGTTTGCCAAATCGGTCGGTGCCAATTGCCAGTTGCAGGTGGTACCCTATTACAACCGGCCAACGCAAGAAGGTTTGTTCCAGCACTTCAGCGCCATCGCCAGGGCGGTTGACCTACCCATGGTGCTCTACAACGTACCTGGACGCACCGTCGCCGACATGGCGCACGACACTGTGTTGCGCTTGGCCCAAGTACCGGGCATCGTGGGCATCAAAGAAGCCACCGGCAATATTGAGCGAGCGCAGTGGCTGATCAAAGAAGCACCCGAAGGTTTTGCGATTTACTCCGGCGACGACCCCACCGCCGTCGCCTTAATGCTATGTGGCGGCCACGGCAATGTCAGTGTTACCGCAAATATCGCACCGCGCCTGATGCACGAATTGTGTGTTGCAGCCCTGGCCGGTAATCCGCGCGCGGCTATGGATATTCAAAACCGCCTACTGCCACTACATAAAGGATTGTTTGTAGAGGCCAACCCCATCCCGGTCAAATGGGCCGCAGCGCGCATGGGCTTGTGCAGCCCAGCCATCCGTTTGCCACTGACCGCGCTGAGCGAACCGCTACGCCCGGCTTTGGAAAATTTACTCCAATCCACTGGCCTCATTTGATTTCTGCTAATAAAGGTTTTTTGTGAAATCCATCTTTCCCCTCGCGCTAGTTATTGCTGCCCTCAGCCTAGGCGGCTGCTCCATTTTGGAAGGCAGCAAAGTGGACTACAAGTCCGCCAGCAGGTCGACAAAACTGGAAGTTCCCCCAGACTTAACGCAACTGAGCAAGGAAACACGGTACGCCGTGGTTAACGGTGCAGTATCGGCCTCGGGGTCCCAAACAGGTGGCGTATCAAATGTCGCGGCCATGATGGCGCCTTTGGCGCTGGGCGACATCCGCATGGAGCGCAACGGCAATCAGCGCTGGCTGGTAGTTAAGCGCTCGCCAGAGGCCTTGTGGGGCCCAATGAAAGATTTTTGGCAGGAAAACGGCCTGCCCCTGGCCTCCGAACTGTCCGATGTGGGCATCATGGAGACCGAATGGGTGGACAACAAGGCGCGTATTCCACAGGATTTCATCCGCAGCGCGCTATCCAAAGTTTTTGACAACCTGTACTCCAGCCCTGAGCGCCGCAAATTCCGTGCGCGCTTGGAACGCAACGCCAATGGCGATACTGAAATTTTCATTAGTTACCGCAGCATGGTGGAGGTCTATACCACCGAGCGCTCCAACAACACGGTCTGGCAGTCCGGGCCCACGGACCCCGAAACCGAAGCCGAGTACCTGGGCCTGTTGATGCGTAAGCTGGGCTTGACTACGGCCCAAGCCACCGCAGCAGCGGCACCTGACACTGCCAAAGCTGCAGCAGTCGTCATGAATGCGGGATCAGCCGATTCTTATGTGCAGTTGAGCGAAGAATTCGACCGCGCCTGGCGCCGCGTTGGCCTGACCTTGGATCGTTCCGGCTTCACCGTCGAGGACCGCGATCGCGGCAAAGGGCTGTATTTTGTGCGTTACGCCTACAAAGCGCCAGATGCTGATAGCGGGATCATGAAAAAAATCATGAATTTCAAGTGGGGTAGCGATTCCAAAGATACTGCGCTGAAGTACCAGATTGAAGTCAAGTCAGCGGGAGCGCAGAGCACGGTTAAAGTAATCGACAGCAAAGGGCAGCCGGATAACACGGATGCGGGACGCGCTATTTTGAAGGTGCTGGCAAACGATCTGAAATAAGGCGGCGTGTGACCGGTATCGCGGCCAAAACGAAACAGTAGACGAAAAAAAACCACCTTTCGGTGGTTTTTTTTCGTCCAAGCAAAAAATTACTTGGAAGCTTCCGACGCCGGAGCAGCAGCAGGAGCAGCAGATGCGTCTGCAGCGGGTGCAGCAGCAGGTGCTGGCGCAGCAGCAGGAGCAGCTTCTTCTTTTTTACCGCAAGCGGCCAAAGCAGCTGCAGCGATAACGGCGGCCAAAACGAGTGATTTGTTCATGATGTAAATGTAATTGAGTTAACGAAACAATTTCCGGAAATTGCTCAGGAAGCGGACTACCCGAACCCCGACAAAAAGCATCCGATCTCTTTTCGCCAGAGCCCATAATTATACAAGATCAGATTCGGGTAAACCCTTTACGCCATTGGGGGCGCACCACGAAAGTGCTGTTTTTGTCGACTGTTTAGTGAGAAAAGCATACTTTCTTGACTTATTTAAGCGCTTGCAGCCAGCCGCAACCTAGCCATTGTCCCAGCAAGTCCGCCGCCCCCGGACTAAGACGGTCGCACTGCCGGGCGTCCAAAAAATGCTGGTCGGCCAGTTGGCGTACCAGTTTCGCGTCTCGTCCCGAGGCCCGAAAACTTTCGCCATTAATGAACACATGCTGCGCGTCATAGAGCATACGGGTGCCCCGATCCAAGCACACGCCATGTCGTAGGCCGAAAGCGCTTGACTGTGGCTCGAACCAGACCGCCGCTGCCGGCTCGCTCAGATGCTCGCCCAAAGTGCGCGCCAACAATTGCGGGTCGCGCAAAGCCTTGTGCAGGGCCTCTTGTGCAAACGCTTGGAGCTCGGCGGGAATGCGCGCAGGTTGTGCGGCCGCTACCTGGCCGGGATCGCGGTAGCGCTTGCATGGCAACGCATCGGCGAGTTGTTCCGCCATACCCTGCAATAGCGACTGCGCCAACTCCACCTGGTCGGGCGCACGAAATCCTATGGAGTAGGTCATGCATTCCCCCTGCGCCACGCCGTCATGGGCATATCGGGGCGGCAGATAAAGCATGTCCCCGGCCTCAAGCAAAAATTCCTGCTCAGGCTGGAAATCAGCCAGGATTTTCAAAGGCATGCCTTCTTGGAGTGTTAAGTCTTTCTGACGTCCTATGCGCCAGCGCCGACGACCCTGGGCCTGCAATAAAAACACGTCGTAGCTATCGAAGTGCGGCCCCACGCCTGCGCCATCGCTGGCGTAACTGATCATGACGTCGTCCAAGCGCGCGTCCGGCACAAAGCGGAACTGCTCGCGCAAGGCCTGCACACGCGCATCGAGCAAGTCCACGCTTTGGACCAAAAGCGTCCAACCCGGCTGCTTAAAAGGCGGCAAACCGCGACGGGCGAAAGGGCCGTGGCGCAAGCGCCAAGGCTGTTTGGCTGCTGCCGCTTGCTGGATCACCAGGCGGGACTGCACATCGTCACGCGCCGCCAGATCCAGCAGCTCACTGCGCGCTAGCAAGGGCTGCATACCGGGTATCGCTTGGCGGATGAGCAATGGCTTTTTATGCCAAAAGCGCTTCATAAACTGTGCCGGTGACAGGCCGCCTAAAAGCGGTAGGGGCTGATCAACTTGCATAAGGGGTCCTTGGTGAAACGAGGCAAATAGAAACTGCGACAATTGTCCGATGGAAATCACACCACACTGCGTCGTCGCGCTTACCTGGGTATTAAGCGATACCCTGGGAGAGGATTTAGACGTTTTAGACGAGCCAGTCGAGTTTCTGGTCGGCGGCAAAGATTTGCTTCCCGCCATCGAAGCAGCGCTGCAAGGCCACGAAGCCGGAGCCACGGTGCACTTGCAAATCGAGCCGGAACAGGCCTTTGGCGACTTTAATGAGCAGCTGCTGTGTCTGGAGCCTAGGCATTTGTTCCCGGCAGAACTGGAAATCGGGCTCACAATCGAGGGCTCAGCTTTGCCCGAGGGTTGCCACCCCGAAGCCCCACGTGAGGCGCTGTACACCGTTACCGATATTTATCCTGAACACGTAGTCTTGGATGCCAACCACCCGCTGGCGGGCATTGCGATACGCTTGCGCATGCGGGTCGAGTCCGTACGCAAGGCTACAGAGGAAGAAAGCCAGCGCGGCTCCACCGGCACCGGTTTTTTTCGCATTGAGGCGCTAGCTGACTCGATATCTGGGCAACATACCTTGCACTAAGTGGGGCGAATGCTTGTAAGTCAAGCACTACGCGCTCGCAGCGAAGCCGCATGCCAGCCTATCTAGACCATAGGCTTAAGCAAGGTCCGCGCACTCGCAGCTTGGCGTGCCCCCTACGCGTGAGCAATCTGACCGCCGTCTACATTCCAGCCTTGTTTGGGCAACCCTATTTTTTGCCCGTCGAGCCATAGCCGCCCTCTCCGCGCTCGGATTGCGGAAACGCCTCCACGATATTGAATTGCGCCTGCACCACCGGCACGATGACCAGCTGGGCAATGCGCTCCATAGGCTCGATAACAAATGGCACGGTGCTGCGGTTCCAGGCACTGACCATGAGCTGGCCCTGGTAATCGCTGTCGATCAAGCCCACCAGGTTACCAAGAACGATCCCGTGCTTGTGACCCAGCCCAGAGCGCGGCAAGATCAGCGCCGCATAGGCTGGGTCCTTCAGGTACATGGCCAAGCCAGTGGGCACCAGCTGCCAGGCATTGGGCTGCAGCGTCAGCGGCTCATCCAGGCAGGCGCGCAAGTCCAGCCCAGCGCTACCCGGCGTGGCGTAAGCGGGCAACTGGTTGGACAGTCGAGAGTCGAGAATTTTGACGTCGATATGCATAGGAAAAAAGTGAAAAAGCGAAAAGTTAGCGCTGTACGAATCAAGCGACGCCAGGCACGGGCAAGCGCTTAGCAATCTCGGCCACCAGCATGCGCGCCAGCGCCTGCTTGGAATTGCGCGGCATTTCCAGCGTGCCCTGGGCATCTATCAAAAGCAAAGCATTGTCGTCCTGACCGAAAGTGGCCGGCCCGATATTGCCCACCAGCAAGGGCACCCCTTTACGCAAGCGCTTGGCCGTCGCCTGGGCTTCTAAATCCTGGCTTTCGGCGGCAAAGCCCACGCAATACAGCGCGCCGCTACGGGCACGTTCGGACGCGGCGATGGCGGCCAAGATGTCCGGGTTTTCCACAAAAGAAAGGCTGGGCAACTGGCCGCCGCCATGTTTTTTTATTTTTTGCGTTTTCGCGCTGGCCGGTCGCCAATCGGCAACGGCGGCGGTAGCGATAAACACATCAGCCTGATCCGCCTGCGCGCGGCAGGCCGCGTCCATGTCCAGGGCGGAGCGCACGTTGATGCGCCGCACACCGCGCGGACCGCCCAAGTTAACAGGCCCGGCGACCAGGGTAACTTGCGCACCCGCGTCCCGCGCCGCGCGGGCCAACGCAAAACCCATTTTCCCGCTAGACAAATTGGTGATGCCGCGCACCGGATCGATGGCTTCAAACGTGGGGCCGGCCGAAATCAGGACGCGCCGCCCGGTCAGAACTTGAGGCTGAAAGTGCGCGATCAGGTCTTGCAGCAACTCCTCGGGCTCCAGCATGCGACCGTCACCGGTTTCGCCGCACGCCTGGTCACCCTCACCCACCCCCAACACTTGTGCGCCATCGGCACGCAGTTGCGTCACGTTGCGCTGCGTGGCCGGGTGTGCCCACATTTCGCGGTTCATGGCCGGGGCCAGCAGTAAAGCCACACGCTCCACCGGGCGCGCCAGGCACATTAGGCTGAGCAAATCGTCGGCGCGGCCATGCAAAAGCTTGGCCATGAAATCAGCACTGGCAGGCGCCACCAGAATCGCGTCGGCCTCACGACTGAGGTTGATATGCGCCATATTATTAGGCTCGCGCGCATCCCACTGGGATACATATACGGTGCGGTTACTCAGGGCCTGCATGGTCACTGGCGTGATGAATTGGGCAGCCGCCTCGGTCATGACGACCTGCACCTCTGCCCCCTCTTTGACCAGCAGGCGGCATAAATACGCCGCCTTGTAACAGGCAACGCCGCCAGTCAAGCCCAAAACAATGTGTTTACCGTTCAAATCCATGCGCTTTCGCCCCGTTATGCGCCGCCGCCCTAGCGACAACAGCCTTAAAGCGCAATGTAGCAGACACCTATAATCGCGCCTTACCAGCTACCCGAACCCCTGGGTTCGCACTCTGACATGACCAAATTTGTCTTCGTCACCGGCGGTGTGGTGTCTTCCCTGGGCAAGGGAATTGCATCGGCCTCCCTCGCCGCGCTT
>CANJXV010000022.1 GCA_947478935.1 Comamonadaceae bacterium | reverse complement strand
GACGCGCCAAAGCGTATGCTTTTGGCGATATCGCCATGGTCGCGGATGCCGCCGTCGGCGATGATGGGCTTGGTCGCCACGCGCGCACACCACTTGAGCGCGCTCAGTTGCCAGCCACCAGTGCCAAAGCCGGTTTTGAGCTTGGTGATGCACACCTTACCCGGCCCGATGCCGACCTTGGTCGCATCGGCGCCCCAGTTTTCCAGGTCGATCACCGCCTCGGGCGTGCCCACATTACCGGCGATCACAAAGCTGGCGGGCAAATGTTGCTTGATATAGCCAATCATGTTTTTCACGCTGTCGGCATGGCCATGCGCGATGTCGATGGTGATGTAGTCGGGGGTGAGGCCCAATTCGCACAGCCGGTCCACGGTCTGGTAATCGGCCTGCTTGACGCCCAGCGAGATCGATGCATACAGGCCCTTGGCGCGCATGTCCTGGGTAAAGCGCACATTGTCCAGGTCAAAGCGGTGCATGACATAAAAGTAGCCGTTTTGCGCCAGCCAGACGCAAATGCTTTCGTCCACCACCGTCTTCATATTGGCCGGTACCACCGGCATGCGGAAACTGCGTCCGCCCAGCTCCACGCTGGTATCACATTCGGACCGGCTTTCTACCCGGCACTTGCGGGGCAGCAGCAAAATGTTTTCGTAATCAAAAATATCCATAACCCAAGCTCCAAAAGTTGCATCCGTCAAACAGGCGCTTGGATTGGTACCGGCAAAAAAATACCGGACGCCAAATGCTTGGGCCCGGTGATTGATTTTACGCACAGACGCTGGCGCACCGGGCTTCCTACAATCGGGCATGCTTTCTGCCAGTACCGCGCCCTCTCCTTTGCTTGACAGCCTCAACCCCGAGCAGCGCGCCGCCGTTACCCTGCCGCCCGAGCATGCGCTGATCCTGGCGGGGGCCGGTTCCGGCAAAACCCGGGTGCTGACCACCCGCATCGCCTGGCTCTTGCAAGAGGGCCATATCAACCCCGGCGGCATTTTGGCGGTCACCTTTACCAACAAAGCCGCCAAAGAGATGGTCGCCCGCCTGACGGCCATGCTGCCGATTTCGGTGCGTGGCATGTGGATTGGCACTTTCCACGGTCTGTGCAACCGATTTTTGCGAACGCATTTCAAAACCGCCGCCTTGCCCCAGACCTTCCAGATTTTGGACACGCAAGACCAACTCAGCGCCGTCAAGCGCTTGTGCAAGCAACTGGCAGTAGACGAAGACCGTTTTCCTCCCAAGCAACTGAGTTGGTTTATTTCTAACTGCAAAGAAGAGGGAATGCGCCCGCAGGATGTGCCAGTGCGCGATAGCGACACCCGCCGTAAGGCCGAGCTGTACCAGCTCTACGAAGAGCAGTGCCAGCGCGAAGGCGTGGTGGACTTTGGTGAGCTGATGTTGCGAAGCTACGAAGTGCTGCGCGACCATGCCGCCATCCGCGAACACTACCAATGGCGCTTTCGCCATATTCTGATCGACGAGTTTCAAGACACCAACAAACTGCAATACGCCTGGATCAAGATGCTGGCGGGCAAGCAGGACGGCGCCGACAGTAACAGTGCGCGCCCCGGCGGCGCAGTGCTGGCCGTGGGCGATGACGACCAGAGCATTTACGCATTTCGTGGCGCACGCGTGGGCAATATGGCCGACTTTGTGCGCGAATTTGCGGTAGAGCACCAAATCAAGCTGGAGCAAAACTACCGCAGTCACAGCCACATTCTGGATTCGGCCAATGCGCTGATCAGCCACAACAGCCGACGCCTGGGTAAAAACCTACGCACTGACCAGGGCCCGGGCGAAGCCGTGCGCGTCTATGAGGCGCCCAGTGATTTTGAAGAAGCGCAATGGATGGTTTCTGAAATGCGCTACCTGATGGAATCGGGCAAACCCGGCTTGGGCGAAGGGTATCCGCATTCCGAAATCGCCGTGCTCTACCGCAGCAATGCGCAAAGCCGCGTCATTGAAACCGCCTTGTTCAACGCAGGCATCGCCTACCGCGTGTATGGCGGATTGCGCTTTTTCGAGCGCGCCGAAATCAAGCACGCTTTGGCCTATTTACGCTTGCTCTCCAATCCGCGCGACGACACCAGCTTTATGCGCGTGGTCAACTTCCCGGCCCGAGGCATAGGGGCGCGAAGTTTGGAGCAATTGCAAGACATCGCCAAAGAACTGGGCTGCTCGCTGCATGATGCAGTCAGTGCCCTCAAGGGGCGGCCCGGCGCACTGATATCTGCTTTTGTCGCCAAGATCGATGTGCTGCGCGAGCAAACCGCTACCAGCAGCTTGCGCGATATTGTGGCCACCATGCTGGAGCACAGTGGCTTGTTGGAGCATTACCGCCTAGACCGCGAAGGCGAAGACCGCATCGAAAACTTGGAAGAGCTGGTCAACGCCGCCGAAAGCTTTGTGCGGCTGGAAGGCTTTGGTCGCCAGGAAGCCGCGCTTGCTGGGGCCGCTGGCAACGCGCCGGTCGCGGACGCGTCCGACATGCAGGCGCAGCAAGCCGCTGACCTATCCGCCTCGGAGGAGCCCGAGTTTGGCGACACCGGCGAAACCCTTTCGCCCTTGACAGCTTTCTTAACCCACGCCGCCCTAGAAGCGGGCGACAACATGGCCCAGGCTGGGCAGGACGCGGTGCAGCTCATGACCGTGCATTCGGCTAAAGGGCTGGAGTTTGATTGCGTATTCATCACAGGAATGGAAGAGGGCCTGTTTCCGCACGAAAACGCCATGAGCGACCGCGATGGACTCGAAGAAGAGCGCCGCCTGATGTACGTCGCCATCACCCGGGCCCGCGACCGGCTCTACCTCAGCCATTCACAAACCCGCATGCTGCATGGCCAAACGCGCTACAACCTGAAAAGCCGCTTTTTTGATGAGCTGCCCGAGAGCAGCCTGAAGTTCCTCACCCCCAAGCGCGCGCCCGCGCGCAGCCCTTGGGCTGGCAGCAGCACGCCAGCCTGGCAGGCGCCGACCGCCAGTCCTCGCACCGAGACCTATAACGCCGGCCCGCCCGTAGCCCGCAAAGCGGACCCCGCCCACGGCCTGCGCGTGGGCTTGCAGGTGTTTCACAACAAGTTTGGCGAAGGCAAGGTGCTCACACTAGAAGGCGAGGGCGCCGACGCCCGCGCCCAAATCAGCTTCCCCCGCCACGGCACCAAATGGCTGGCACTGAGCGTGGCGAAGTTGACTCCCGTCGAGTAGTTGCTGACCGTCAGCGGCATGGGTGGCTGTGCAGGATTTACTTTTTTCTTGCGAGCGGCGCCAGGGTTGGCGTAGTCGCTGTATGGCTAGCCCATGGTGCGCTATCGAACTGCCCAACTCTTGACCGTTGTCAAAGCGCTCTGCTTGGTAGGCGCGCATGATGCGCCGATGACCCATACGATGTCCGCGATGCAGCACCACCATGCCATGGTGCACCTTGAACGTCTTGAAAACATGCTGTCGGACTTGCTGCGCCTGATCAGCGAACAGCGCGGCGGCGATCGCACGCGGGCGCAAGTGGCGGCAGATGCGCTTCCCGGGCCGGGCGACTCGCACGCCCAAAGCATGACCCAGCGGGATATGGACTTTTGCATGGGCGAGCGCGAGATCGCCCGTATGCATGAAGTAGGGGCGGCCCTCAAGCGCCTGCACCAGGGCAGCTATGGCTTTTGTACGCTTTGCGGCAATGAAATTTTGGAAGCGCGCCTGGACGCCATGCCCGAAACCCCCCACTGCATGGCTTGCCAAACCCAGCTAGAAGCCCACAGCCTGGCTTAGCGCGCGATGACTGAAGCGGCGTGTTTGCCGCCTTAGCCTAACGCACGCAGTAAAAATGTAAATCTGGCCCGCGCACTTCATCGGCGCTGCGCACGGGCGAAGGGTTGGGCAGGTCTGGCGCATAGACCATGCCGCCGGGCAGCACCCAGACGTCACTACGCAAGCTCACACCGCCGTTGTAATCGCCCAGCGCTGCCAAAAATTCGAGCTCGGCCACGGTGGGCAGGCGTGCGTTCATATTGCTGCAAGCGCGCTCGGCCGCTGCTGGGCCAGCGGTATGCGCCACCGGCATGCTGGGGGCGCCCAGCAGTTCTAGGCTGCGGTTTCCGACCATCACCTTGGACGGGAATTTGGTCTTCTGAAAATAGTCAAATACCTGCCCGGCCACGATCTGCATGACCGACTGCGGAAAACCCTGGGCCTGAAAGCTGCGGGTGGCGCCGTCTTTGCCTTCCAGATGCAGGGTTATCAGCACCTGCCCATTGCAATCTTGTGCGAACGAATAGGTCCCCCAAAAAATGCCATAGAGGTCGCGCACCAGTTTGTCGTCCAAATAGCCCTGGCGCTTCTGGTCGCGCAGGCTGCGTACCAAAAGCGTCAAGGGCATAGGGTTGAAAAACGCAATCTTGCGCTGGCCCGGTTGCAGGTCACGGTAATACGCGTCTAGCGTGGCTTTAAAGCTGCCTTCGAGCAGCACGTCCATGCCCATCCCGGCATTGGCCTGCGCGCGGTTCGCGTTTTCCATATCGTCCATGGCCTGCACAATGCCAAAGGCAACTGCCTCTTTCGCGCCTTCGCGGATCAGGGCGACCACGTTTTTCAGCATCTCTTGCGACTGTTCGTTTTTGGTTTTGGCGTAGTTTTCTTGGTACTGGCACAAGTCCTTGCCACGCACGAAGGGGATGGTGGGCCAAATTTGAATCGGCCGCGCGGTCTGTGCCAGCGCAGCCTCACCCGCCAGTGCGCCTACAAGCAGCAGCGAGGCCTGCAAGGCGCGGCGCAGGGATGGCCAGCGGAGGCGATGATTTTTTTCCAACGACGATGTGTGCATCTTGTTTTCTTTCCGGGTCTGACAAGCCTGAACCCGAGGGACGGACTTTTTCGCAGCCCGGCTCACGTGCGGACAATTTTAGGGTGCGTGCCGATCAGCTAGCTTACGGTCGGCCTGATGCAGCGCAAATAGCCGCAAAGTGAGCGCGCAAAAAAATCCCGCCAGAGCGCGGGGCGCTGGCGGGATGGTGTGATTTCGCGCCGCAGGGGGCGCTAGCGCTTCCTCAGGGAGCAAGTCGCGCTTAGCGGCAGGCGTATGCCTCAGGGCGCTTTGGCGCTCTGGGCGCTTCCGCCGGTCCAGCCGGGCGGAGGCAATATGCCTTTGACGGCAGCTTGCGCCAGCTTGAAAAACACATCGGTGTTATCGATGACGCCGGTAAACGCATAGGCGCCCGGGCCGAAAGCAGAGATCGGGATATCGCTGGCGGTATGCACCGCGCTATCGCCGGGAACCTGGCCGGTAATCATGTACTTGCCTTCCGCGTCACGCGCCATAGGGCTGGCAGGGTAAACCGACAACGGTTCTTTTTTAACAAATGGTTGCTGGCTGTCTTGCAAGGGCCGGTCATTGGTGCGGAAATCTTCCATGCGGTCTGAGTTGGCGCCATAGCCCACCAGCATGCGGTTATCAATATCCGTTGTTTCGGGGTAGCCGTCTGCGGAAATCTTGTACTTGGGGAAACCCGCTTGTTCATAGATGCCGACGACCGCATCGCGGATGGCGGTACCGCCACCTTCGCGCACCAGAGCTTGCAGGCGTGCATCGCTGACACGCGAGCCGCCGATAAGCGCCACGCCGGCACATTCATGGTCCGCGGTGACGATGACCAGGGTGTCGTTGCGTCCTGCAGCATAGGCTTGGGCTAGCGCTACGGCGCGGTCAAATTCCAGGGTGTCGAGCATCCAGCGCTCGGTGTCCATGTTGTGGGCCTGCTTGTCAATCGAGGCGCCTTCAATCATTAGGACAAAACCGTTTTTCTGGCGATCCAGAACCGCCAATGCTTTGGTCGTCATTTCGTCGAGCATGGGTTGGTCAGGAAAACCGTAGTCGTCCACCACACGAGCACCTGTGCCCGATGCCTTGTTGCGGCGTCCATCGATTTTGTCAAGGGCGACGTTCATATTCGAAAGAGCGAACAAACCCAACAAGCGATCGGTTTTTTTAGGGTCTATGCTGTCCAGCGCAGTTTTGTCAGCGGCATAGGCAAAACCGGCGTTTTGAAAATCAGCCAGCACATTGCGGTCTTTGTCCATCGCGCCAGGCGCTGCGCCCCAGCGCTTGACGATATCGGCAGTGTGGGCATCGGTAGATGAAAACGCATAGTCGTTACGGTCCGCGCGCGCAGAGCCAGGTGTTGAGGCAGGCAAAAACCATTTGCGTCCGCCGCCCATCAGCACGCTCAGACCGGTCAGGCCCCGGTCATCCAGGTACTGGTCCACGATGCCGGTACCTGCGCCACGGTTGCTGGTGTGCACGGCATTGGCAGCAGGCGTGGCGTCAAAAACGTCGGAGGTGGTAACCAGACCCAGGGCCTTGCCTTGGGTGCGGTGCAAGTATTCGCTCAGGTATTCAATACGCGGGTTGTCAAAGGGGTCGATGGTGTCATCGGGAAACACGCCTTCTTCATTGTTATTGTTTTTATTGCCAGACACATAGCCCGACATGCCAGGAGCTGAGTCCGTCACGACCGAGTTGAGCGAGGCGGTTTTCACCATACCGGTCACTGGAAAGGTATCCATGGCCAGCGGCTTGATAGCCTTCCCCTGCGCATAGCCGCCGGCCACGATACGCGCAGCAGTTCGTTGCGCTGCGCCCATACCGTCACCCAACAAGATGATGATGTTCTTAACTTTCTGGGTACCGGGCAGTAGCGCAACCACTTCAAAATTGCCTTCTGCCGTCACAGTTTGCCCGTCGCTTTGCGTGGCGGTCACGCGCAGGCTGTGCACGCCAGGTTTGTCCACGCTAAAGGCGCGGATGCTGGCCAGGGTGGCGTTGGCCGGTACGCCCTTCAGGCAGGCGGCCTCGCAGGTCTTCAGGGCTACCGGTGCAGCAATGGTTTTGCCGTTGACGGCAAACACGGCGCTGCTGATTTGCTTACCCGCATCATCGGGGCGGATGGTTGCTTGCAAGTCAAAACGTTGGCCTGGCAAAAAGCGGGCAATTACGGGCGCAGCCTGGCCGCTGCTAAAAAGCTCGCTGGGCGGCGTCAAGCGGGTCACCGTGGGTGCGGCCAGGGCAGCGCATGTCATCCATGCCGATGCTAGCGCGATGGCCAGCCTGGCAGGGCAGTTGTTGAACTTGGTCATCTTCATACTCCTGGTAAAAAATTTAAAAAGCTTTTCAGTAGGGTAGGTCTTTTGTGGAGCCTGCGAGCCAGCTTGTCAGTGCTTGTGCTGCATCAAGTGGCGGTAACTAAAGAACTCGGCGGCATTCATGCGGCGCGTGGCTTCGCTGTCCAATTGCAGGCGTACCCAGCTGACGCGTCCATCCGGGCCTTCCTGGCGGCCCACATCCAACACGCCCACCACCTCCACGAGGCCCCGCGTGTAGGCGACCAGCCAGTCTTTTTGTTCGGCAGGCAGAGATACCAGCACCGTGGCAGGTGGAAGGTCGTCGGCTTCGCCATCGGCATGCTGGCTCATTTGCACCGGTCGTGGCGTGAGTAAAAATTGACCTGGCGCTGCCACTTCTTGCTGCACTACATAGCCTTGCAGAGAAACTTTTTTACCCTGCGCTTCGCGCAACGCTGCGCTTATTTGCAAGCCCTTGGGGCCCACGGGGAATTGGAAAAAATCAGTCATGCGTAGACGCTGTGACTCGGCCTGCGCGCCTTGTTGCACCGTAGTTTGCGCATTTGCCAACGGGAACCAAGCCGCCAAAAAAAGGATGGCGCATAAGGCCCCGAAATAATGGTGAAGTGCTGGTGGCACCACGCGCATGCGAACACTTGCAGTGGGGGAAGGGTGGGCAGCGGCGGGGCTCAAATTTGGGGCTTGGCGCATGGCGTTGATTTTGGTTTTGTAATGCTGATGTACGAGTCTATCGGCTTGGCGATGCATGCTACGCACGGGCCATGACAGTTATGTGAAACGCCTGCGGCGGCGGCCTAGAATGCCCCGATGTGGATGTATTTACTTCAGGGAATAGGTTTTGGTTTTGCTGCGGCTTCGCAGCCCGGGCCGTTTCAAACCTACCTGATTTCGCAATCTATCAGCCGGGGCTGGCGCCACACATTGCCCTCGGCCTTGGCGCCTTTACTTAGCGACGGTCCCATCATTGCTTTGTGCCTGTTGGTGCTGTCGCAAGTGCCGATCTGGATGGAGCAAGTCTTGTATGGTGTCAGCGGTGTATTCATCTTGTACCTGGCGTGGGGTGCCTTACGCGCCTGGCGTGCGCCCCTTTTGCCGGATGTCTTGGAGGTGGATGATGGCCTGCCGATGGGCAAAGCGGTGGTGATGAATATGCTCAGCCCTGGCCCTTACATTTTCTGGACTTTGGTGACTGGCCCTATTTTGGTGGCGAGTTGGCGCGAGTCGCCGGCCTATGGACTGTCTTTCATCGGGGGTTTTTATCTGATGCTGGTAGGCGGTCTCGCCACCATTGTTTTGGTGTTTGGTTTGGCGACGCGCTTTGGCGCTGGCATTAAACACGCGATGCTCGGCGTGTCGGCGTTTGCGTTGTTGGTTTTCGGTCTGTACCAACTCAGTAAAGCCATTGCGTTTTGAACTACTCATTCTTAGGCCTCTGGTTGGAGCCCAGCTCGAGAGTGCCAAAAAATAGAATGAAATCAAACCCTCAGCGATTGGGTTAAGCGTCACGACATTGATGAGGGCACGCGTGATGGGATAAGCAGCAAGGTTTTGCAGATTGCCCCTTCGAATTACGGGTGTCCTCCTTTGGTCGACGCTTTCATTTGGCGCTCGAGTAAAGCCAACAATTCATACCCACTTACCTCCAAGCTGCCAGCATTGACCAACTCCAAATCACCTGGTGAACGAGTCGCGCCGAACTCTTGCGAGCGCCGGATACGGGCCTCAAGGTCTTCCCCTTTTTCTCGACCACGCGCCAATAGCCGATTGCGTACCACATCTTGCGGCGCTTGGATGTGCAGCACTGATGCACCAGGCCAGTCCTGACGCAGCGTTGGGACGTATGCCCGCGAACCGTTAACCAGAACCCAGTAGCCCTTTGCCATAGGTGCGAGTTCTGTATGGCGGATGCCGTAATGCAGCCCGTTGGCATGCCAGCACATGACAAACGCGCCAGCGGACTCCAGATTTGCGAACTGTTTTTCTGTGAGCGGTTCGTGTGTTTCGGTGCCGCCATCCTCGGGTCGGGTAATGGATCGGCGTGCGATGTGTAGGGCAACCGGAAGGTCACAGAGCGGACGCTGCAACAGCCAGGCCAGCAGGCTGTCTTTACCCACCCCGGAAGGCCCCACCATGTAGATCAGGGCATGGCTCATGCCTGGGCTAACGCAAAGCGTTGTGCTTCGTATAAATCACCACCTGCAACCGGCTCCACAAACCAACAGATCGCGTCTAGTTCTACCGCTTGGTTCAAAACCGGACCAAACCATTGCAAGGCGGCTTCTCGCAGGGCTTGCAATTCACCATCCGTTAACCCGCTGAGTGAACCGGTCAGCGTCATATGCCATTGAAACTCTTCTCCTACAAAAGGATAGCTCCACTGCAACAACATCGCATCTTGGGATGCGGTGAGCCGCGTTAGTCGTCGTTGGACTAGTTGTTGGTCACTCAGTGGCTCAGCCAGGGGGTGCAATGTGCGAACGCAGTCAAAAGCTAACTCCTGTAACGCGCTGGATGGGGCATTGGGTACGAGCGCCAGGTAATCGCCCATATTGCGCAGTGTCAACGGCGGGAGCGTGAGCGCCTTTTTGCTCTGCGCTAATGATATGAACGCCCTGGGGATTGCGTCCATTTGCGCGCCAGGTTTTAGCGCGAAAGGCGCTTTCATGGTGGCATGCCATCCATAGCGGGCGGCAGCGGCGGTACGTGCGTGGAAGGTTTCAGGAGAAATAGTGCGGAAATCCGGTTGGCGCATCGCACGTCTGCTTTGTGCGCAACGCCCCAACCACTGCGCACCCAGTTGCGCCAAGGGCGAATGCGCAGCGGGCGCGTAGTAAGCGGCGTGGCGGTGGATGGCGACTTGCGGCATAGTAGTTAAGTGGATAGCGAGCAGCGATAGCGAGGATGACCAGCGAGCTTGACCGGCCACCGGACCGTCACCCAAAAGACACATTTTTAGATTATTCTGGAACTCTAAACAAAAACAATTTCAATTGCATGACTCTCAACGCATCGCTCAAGTGGGGCCTGGGATGGTGACAGCTACCGCAACATCTGATTACGCACCACGGCAGCGATGGCTCAATATTCTGTCTCGTGCCCCGGCAGATTTCCTAGAAACGCATTTACACGTTCTAGCACAGGGTTCGCACCAGTGGCTGCGTCCTGCAGAGACCGGCTTGGTTATGGTGCGTGCCCGTGCGGGCGGCACTGGGCAGCGCTTTAATTTGGGCGAGGCTACCGTGACCCGCTGCGTGATCCGGCCCGACTTCGCGTTCACCGGTTCGCATCAGGTCGGCGTAGGCTATGTCTTGGGCTGCTCCCATCGACAGGCCCTTTTGGTGGCCTTGGCCGATGCGTTATTACAGGAAAGCGATCTGCACGCCCGTTGGTACGAATTGCTTATCGAGCCGCTGGTCCAGATGCAAACGCAAGCCCTAAGGCATCAGCAGGCGCAAACCCAATCAACACGGGTTGAGTTTTTTACTGTGGCACGCGAAGCCGGGACCGACCGCGGCGAAGAGGATGCCCCATGAGCGTGCTGTCACTGCAGGATATGGCGCCGGGCTTTTCCGATTCCACCGCGCAGAGCCAGGTCGTGTTCCGCAGCGCGCTGGATGCAATGGCGCGGCCGGGAACGCCCGTATCTATACCTGCGGCTTCGCTGGTATCGCCAACGCCCGGCACCCCTGCCGCAGCGGCGAGCGTGTTGCTGGCTTTGCTGGACCAGGACTGCACGCTGTGGCTTTCGCCTACTCTGGCGGATGGACCCGCTGCCGCTTGGTTGCGCTTCCATACCGGCTGCCAGATTGAGCAGGAGTGTTACAACGCCGACTTTGTCTGGGCCGCCTCGATAGCCGAACTGCCGCCGCTGCACCAATTGAAACAAGGAAGCGCGGAATACCCCGATCAATCGGCGACTTGTATTGTGGACGTCACAGGTTGGCGCGCTGCTGTGGTATCGGACGCCGACGCCGTCTCACTGCGCGGCCCGGGTATTTGCGATGTACTCAGCCTCGCCGTTGACGGTATGGACGCCGGTTTCGTACAGCGCCACCATGCCATGCAAGCGCACGCCCCGTGTGGCGTCGATATTTTTATCTGCGCAGGGGATGCCGTTTTAGGCTTCCCGCGCAGCGTGCGCCTGGATGGCAGCGCTGGGAGCCAAGCATGTACGTAGCGGTCAAAGGCGGCGAGACCGCCATCCTCAACAGCTACCGCCTGCTGGCCCAGCAGCGCCGGGGCGACGCGGCAGTCGACGAACTCAGCGTGGTGCAAATCAGCCAGCAATTGCGCCTGGCCGTGGACCGGGTCATGACCGAGGGATCGGTCTATGACCCCGAGCTCGCAGCTTTAGCCATCAAGCAAAGCGCGGGCGACTTGGTGGAGGCGATCTTTCTGTTGCGCGCTTACCGCGCCACACTGCCAAGGCTGGCTTATACCCAGCCCATCGATACCGGCCGCATGGTCTTGTCGCGGCGGGTGTCGGCCACCTTCAAAGATCTGCCGGGCGGACAGTTGCTGGGGCCGACTTACGACTACACCCAGCGTCTGCTGGATTTCAGCCTTTTGGCCACGGGTACCCAACCGCAGCCCCAGACGGCAGCACCGACACCCGCACCCGCTGAGGCCGCACCGCGCGTGATCGACCTGCTCAACCACGAGGGTCTGGTGGAAGACCAAGCGGTTCCCGAAGGCGACCCCGAGCCGTTTGACCTGACCCGCCAGCCTCTGCGTTTCCCTGCCGACCGCAGCGCGCGCTTGCAGAACCTGGCGCGTGCGGACGAAGGCTTTTTACTCGCCATGGCCTATTCCACCCAGCGCGGCTATGCCGAGAGCCACCCCTTTGTGGGCGAAATCCGCTTTGGCACGGTCGAGCTGTGCCTGGTGCCCGAGGAGCTGGGCTTTGAAATTTCTTTGGGCGATATCGCGGTGACTGAATGCCAGATGGTGAATCAGTTCAAAGGCAGCCACACCGAGCCGCCGCAGTTCACGCGCGGTTATGGCCTGGCCTTCGGCCACAGCGAGCGCAAGGCCATGGCCATGAGCCTGGTGGACCGCGCCCTGCGTGCACAAGAGTTGGGCGAAGAGGTCACGGCCCCAGCGCAAATGCCCGAGTTTGTGATGTCGCACAGCGACAGCCTGGAATCCTCCGGCTTCGTGCAGCACCTGAAATTGCCGCATTACGTGGACTTTCAGTCAGAGCTGGAATTGGTGCGCAAGATGCGCAAGGCCATAGTGCAGCAAGACAAGGGCGCACAACCCAAGCCGGAGGAAGGTCCCCATGCGTGATCCCCACATACATTTTGCGTATTTGGACGAGCGCACGAAGCGGATGATCCGGCGTGCGATTCTGAAGGCCGTGGCGATCCCTGGCTACCAAGTGCCTTTTGGCTCGCGCGAAATGCCCTTGCCCTACGGTTGGGGCACCGGCGGTATCCAGGTCACCGCTTCGATCATTGGCATCGACGACCGGCTCAAAGTCATTGACCAGGGCTCGGACGACACTGTGAATGCGGTGAATATCCGGCGCTTTTTCCAGCGCACCACCGGCGTGGAGGTGACCACTGACACCACGGCGGCGAGCATCATCCAGACCCGTCACCGCATCCCGGAGACACCGCTGCGCGAGGGGCAAATCCTGGTCTATCAGGTGCCGGTGCCCGAGCCCATGCAGCACTTGGAGCCGCTGGAGGTGGAAACCCGCAAGCTACACGCCCTGCAGGAATACGGCCTGATGCACGTCAACCTGTACGAAGACCTGGCGCACTTCGGGCAGATTGCCACCACCTACGACTACCCCGTTTTGGTCAATGGCCGCTACATCATGGCGCCGTCGCCCATCCCCAAGTTTGACAACCCCAAGATGCACATGAACCCGGCGCTGCAGCTTTTTGGCGCAGGCCGCGAGAAACGCATTTACGCAGTACCGCCGTACACCAGCGTGGAGAGTCTTGGGTTTGAAGACCACCCGTTTTCGATACAACGCTGGGAACAGCCCTGCGGCATTTGCGGCGCGCGCGACAGCTTTCTGGACGAGGTCATCACCGACGACCAGGGCGGTCGTCTGTTTGTGTGTTCCGACTCCGATTACTGCGCCAAAACCCAGGCGGCTGCCGCGCACTGCGCTACTGCCCTATGAGCCACGCTCCTTTGCTGCGCGTGCGTGATCTGCGCTGCGCTTACGGCGCGCGGGAAGTGGTGCGTGGCATTTCTTTTGATCTGTGGCCTGGCGAGGTGCTGGCCGTGGTGGGCGAGTCCGGCTCAGGTAAATCTACCTTGCTTAATGCGGTCGCGGCGCGCCACGCGCCGGTGGATGGAACCGTGGAATTCGCGGTGCGGCAGGGGCCGGATGGGGCGGGGGAGCTGGCCGACATTTACGCCATGACCGAGGCCCAGCGCCGCTTATTGGCGCGCACCGACTGGGGCTTTGTGCACCAAAACGCTGCCGACGGACTGCGCATGAACGTGTCGGCTGGTGCCAACGTCAGCGAGCGCCTGATGGCCTTGGGCCAGCGCCACTACGGGCGTCTTCGGGAGCAGGCCGCGGACTGGTTGCAGCGGGTGGAGATTGATCCGGAGCGGATGGACGACCGGCCCGATACCTTTTCCGGCGGCATGCGCCAGCGCTTGCAGATAGCCCGCAACCTGATTACCGCGCCGCGATTGGTGTTCATGGACGAGCCGACCTCCGGGCTGGATGTGTCGGTTCAGGCCCGCTTGCTCGATATGTTGCGTATGCTGACCCGGCAGATGGAGCTGGCCGCCATCATCGTCACCCATGACCTGGCGGTAGCGCGGCTGCTGGCTCAGCGCATGGTGGTCATGCAGGGCGGCTATGCCGTGGAGTCGGGCTTGACCGACCAGGTGCTGGACGATCCGCAGCACCCTTACACCCAGTTGCTGGTGTCCTCGGTGCTGCCACCATGACCATGACGACCCCCCTGCTGGATATGAAAGGCGTGCACAAGCGCTTTGTGCTGCACCTGCAAAACCAGACCGTGCTACACGTTTTGCACGATTTCAGCTTGCGTGTGGTGCCGGGTGAATGCGTGCGCTTGAGTGGCCCGTCCGGCATGGGAAAAAGCACGGTGCTCAAACTGGCGTTTGGTAATTACCAAGCAAGCGCGGGTCGCATTGGATTGCGGGCGGCTGACGGCAAGGTGGTGGACATCACCCAGGCCAGCCCGCGCGAGATCGTCCAACTGCGTGCCAGCGCGGTGGGCTATGTCAGCCAGTTTTTGCGCGTGATCCCCCGGGTTTCAGCCCTCGATGTGGTGGCAGAGCCTCTGCTGGAGCGTGGGCCAGACGGACACCCGCTGATGGAACTGAACGCCGCCCGCGCCGAGGCCGGGCGCTGGTTGGAGCGTCTGCGAATCCCCGCTTCTTTATGGCAGCTGCCACCGGCCACTTTTTCGGGCGGCGAGCAGCAGCGCATCAATATTGCCCGCAGCTTCATCCGTACCCGTCCCCTGTTGTTGCTTGATGAGCCGACAGCTTCCCTGGACCCGCTGAACACCGCCACGGTGATTGAACTGATCCTCGCAGCCCGCGACCAGGGCGTAGGCATTGTTGGCATCTTCCATGACCCGCAAGTCGCTGCGGCTGTGGCTTCGCGCAGCGTGGCCATGCAAGCGCCATCCGCTTAACCCTTTCACCTTTACCGCAAGCCCGTTATGACATTTTTCACCAACGCCCAGCTGGTCTTAGCCGATGAAGTCGTACATGGCAGCGTACACCTGGATGGCGCACACATCCACAGCGTCGACGCCGGGGTAAGCAGCCTGGCTGGCGGCATCGATCTGGAGGGCGACTACCTGTGGCCTGGCATGGTGGAAGTGCATACGGATAACTTTGAGCGGCATCTAATGCCCCGCCCGGCCGTGCGCTGGGACGACGCGCCCGCCCTGCTGGCGCACGACGCTGAGGTTGCGTCCTCTGGCATTACCACTGTGCTCGACGCCTTGGGTGTGGGTGAGTCCGACCCTGAGAGCGTACGCGGCAGCGAATGGGACACCGTGCTGGAACATATTGCCGAGTTCAGCCAGCGCGGGCTGCTGCGCGCCGAGCACCTTCTGCATGTGCGCTGCGAACTGCCAGCGCCCAATACCCGGACCTTGTTCGCGCCGTTCATCGACAACCCGCTGGTACGCATGATTTCAGTGATGGACCACACGCCAGGCCAGCGGCAGTGGGAAAACATCGACCATGCCTGGGTTTATTTCAGCGGAAAAAAAGGCTGGAGCCGCGAAAAATTTGAGGCCCGTGTTGCGCAGGCGCGCGAAGACCAGGTGCGCTATGCGCAACCGCACCGTGCCTACTTCACCGGCTATTGCAAGGAACACGGCATCGCGCTGGCCAGCCACGACGACACCACCGTAGCGCACGTGCAAGAGGCTTACGCCGAGGGCGCGAGCGTTTGCGAGTTTCCCACCACCGTACGTGCAGCCGAAGCGGCACGCGCCCGCAAAATGGCCACCATCATGGGTGGGCCCAACGTCGTGCGCGGCGGCTCGCACTCGGGTAATGTCTCGGCGATTGAGCTGGCGCGACTGGGGCTGATGGATATCTTGTCCTCCGATTACGTGCCTGGCAGCCTGCTTTCTGCCACCCTACGCCTGACTGAAGCTGCCGGTTTGAGCTTGCCCCAGGCCGTGGCGCTGGTGACGCGCAACCCGGCCGCTTGCATTGGTTTGCATGACCGGGGCCAGATCGCCCAAGGCTTGCGTGCCGATCTGATCCAGGTTCGCGTGGTGAAACTTGCGGACGGGCGTCAGCAGGGCGTGGTGCGTGCGGTGTGGCGTGGCGGCGCGCGGGTCGCCTAGTCGCTCAGCGGCAAAAGACTTTTTATTGTCACATTTCGTTCAAGTTAGTGACACGAAGCGTTCCTAAGCTTAGTGGGAATGCCCGGGGCTGTCCAGGTGCACTCTTCGAAACGCCCATGAATACTCTCGTCATCCAAACCCTCAGCAAACGCTTCGGCAGCACCCTCGCGGTAGATGGCGTATCGCTGTCGGTAGCTGGCGGTGAGTTTGTGGGCATCATTGGCCGCTCCGGGGCGGGTAAGTCCACGCTGTTGCGCCTGATTAACCGCCTTAATGAGCCCACGGACGGAAGCGTGCGCTTTGACGCTACGCAGGTCACCGCGCTCGAGGGCCGTGCACTGCGCGAATGGCGTCGCGACTGCGCCATGGTTTTTCAGCAGTTCAACTTAGTCGGGCGCTTGGACGTCCTGACTAATGTGCTGATGGGGCGTCTGACCTCGGTTCCAACCTGGCGCGCGCTGCTCAACGCATGGAGCCAGGCGGACAAGCTGGCAGCCTTGGAGACCCTAGACCGCTTCGGCATGGCCGACTTTGCAGCCCAACGTTGCGACCAACTGTCCGGTGGTCAGCAGCAGCGGGTTGCCATTTGCCGCGCGCTGATGCAGCAACCCAAAATCATCCTGGCCGACGAGCCTATCGCTTCGCTGGACCCGCGCAACACGCAGCTGGTTATGGATGCGCTGGCCGCGATCAACCGCGACCTGGGCATTACGGTGTTGTGCAATTTGCATTCGCTGGATATCGCTCGCAGCTACTGCCAGCGCTTGGTCGGCATGACAGCCGGCCGCATCGTCTTTGACGGTGTGCCCGCTGCGCTGACCGAGAACATGGTGCGCGCGCTGTACGGCGTGGAGGCGATTGGTGTGCAAGCCACCGCAGGCGTACACGACAGCCCGAAGGGCGTCGTGCTGCCTTTTGCCAAGGCGGCGCTAGCACATTGATTTTTGTATTTGTCATTGGTTCCCCTGTTCCTGTTCTCTCCTCTATCCCCAAACTTCTTAAAAGGAATTTTCATGTTCAATCGCCGCGTACTCCTCGCACTGGCCGCCTCAAGCGCCCTGGTGGCCACTGCCCAAGCCCAAGACTGGAAAGCCAAGTACCCCGAGCTGGTGTTTGCCAGCATCCCCGACGAAAACGCCGCCCAGGTGACTGAACGCTACGGCGACTTCATCGCTTACCTGTCCCGCGAGATCGGTGTTCCGGTCAAACTGCGCATTGCTGGCGACTACGCTGCCGTGATCGAAGGCCAGCGTGCTGAGCAAATCCATATCGCGTACTACGGTCCCGCGTCCTACGCCCGTGCCCGCATGATCGGCGTCAAGACAACGCCGTTTGCCATCGAGGTGAACAAGGGCGGTGTCAAAGGTTACTACTCGGTGTTTTACGTCAAGGCCAATTCGCCTTACCAAAAAATCGAAGACCTCAAGGGCAAGAGCATCGCCTTGGTCGATCCAAACTCGACATCGGGCAACAACGTGCCACGTTACGCCATGGACAAGATGGGCATCAAGCCCGACGAATTTTTCGGTAAAGTGGTCTACAGCG
>CANJXV010000021.1 GCA_947478935.1 Comamonadaceae bacterium | reverse complement strand
TAAGGGTTCGGCAGGACTGGTAGTGACCATGCGGTATCTCCGGTGAGGCAGAGGCGGGTGGGGCCGGGTTCAGTTCTGGGTGTAGGCCAGGCGCACATAAATCGGCGCATAGGCTTCGGCTTGGGTGATTTCAATCAGCGTTTCTTTGGCCAGCTCCAGCATGGCTATAAACGTGACTACCAGGGTTGGCAGGCCCAAATGCGGATCGAATAAATCTTCAAAGCCGACAAAGCGTTTGCCTTGCAGTTTTTTCAGCACCATGCTCATGTGCTCGCGCACCGACAGTTCGGCGCGGCTGATTTTGTGGTGTTGTACTAGCTTGGCCCGCTGCACCATGGAGCGCCAGGCTTCTTGCAAATCCACCACTTCCACATCGGGAAAGCGCACCGCAATGCTCTGGTCCACATAGACCGCTGCTTTGAGGAAATCCCGTCCGAATTGCGGCACGGTGTTGAGATTGGCAGCGGCGCGCTTGATTTGCTCATATTCCAGCAGGCGGCGCACCAGCTCGGCACGCGGGTCTTCAGGCTCTTCGCCTTCAGCGCTTTTCTTGGGCGGCAAAAGCATGCGCGACTTGATCTCGATCAGCATCGCCGCCATCAGCAGGTATTCGGCTGCCAGTTCTAGGTTTCGCTTGCGGATCTGGTCCACATAGACCAGGTACTGCCGCGTCACGCTAAGCATGGGAATATCGAGAATATTGAAATTCTGTTTACGGATCAGGTAGAGCAAAAAGTCCAGCGGGCCTTCAAAGGCTTCTAGAAAAACTTCCAGTGCGTCCGGCGGGATGTACAAATCCAGCGGCATGGCAAAAAGAGGTTCGCCGTACAGGCGGGCCACGGCCACATGGTCCACCACTTCGGGCGAACCGTCCACCAATACGGCGGCTTCCATGGGCAGGGAATTAGCGCTGCTGTTCATCGCGGGGTGACCACCCGATTCGGTGCTGGCTGGTTCAGGCTGGGTGAAGGCGGGCTTACTGGTCCGACTTGGTCTGGTAGACGTAAGGCATTTGCGCCACTTTGGCTTCGCGGTAGCCCGCTTGCGCGCTGCGGTCTAGGCTTAGGTCCCACAGTAGCGCGCGCCCGGCTCTTTGCTGCGATTCCAGTGCGGGCCGAGAGGCTTTGAGCTGGTCAATGAACAGGCTGGCTTCAGAGTGGTAATCGGGGCGGCGAAATAGAGACATGGCAAATCCTTGTAGCGACCGATTTTAGGGGCAGGGCGCAGTGTAGGCCCAAAGCCCCAGTCCCTCGCAGTATTGCCGCTATGCTACGCGTACCATGACGCAGTTTGACTTCTCTACAGACGCCATTGCCCGCCTGGCACAGCTAGACGCCGCCCGCGCCCTGGCCGAAGACGTGGGTAGCGGCGATTTGACAGCCGCTTTAGTGGACCCAGAGCGCCGCGCCCGCGCCAGGGTGCTATTGCGCGAAAGCGCTGTGCTGTGCGGCCAGCCGTGGGCCCAGGCTGCTTTGCACGCCCTGGCGCCGCAAGCGCAGATGCACTGGCTGGTGGCCGAGGGTGCGCGGGGCCAGGCCAATCAAGTGGTGCTGACCCTAGAAGGCCCGGCCCAAGCCTTACTCATAGCAGAGCGCACGATGCTTAATTTTTTGCAATTGCTTAGCGGCGTGGCCACGCACACCGCGCAGTTTGTATCCGCCGTGCAGGCTGTGCCGGGCAACCGAGCGCAGATTGTCGATACCCGCAAAACCCTGCCGGGCTTGCGCCTGGCCCAAAAATACGCGGTGCGCTGTGGCGGCGGCACCAACCACCGCATCGGTTTGTACGACGCGGTACTCATTAAAGAAAACCATATCGCCGCGGCCGGTGGCGTGTCCGCCGCTTTGCAGCGCGCCCAAGTTATGGCCGCGAAGGCTGCGTTTATCGAAATCGAGGTGGAGACTTTGCAGCAACTGCACGAAGCCTTGCAGGCCGGCGCGCGCATGGTACTGCTGGACAATATGACGCATGCGCAATTGCGCGAAGCAGTGGCTATCAACGCCGGGCGTACGATTTTGGAAGTGTCTGGCGGCGTGAACATGGATACGGTGCAAGCCATTGCCGCCACTGGTGTGGACCGCATTTCCATAGGCGCGCTGACCAAAGATATACGCGCGGTAGATTTTTCTATGCGCATAGAGGATGTGTAATGCAAACACTTGAATTTCCCTTGCAGCGCATTGACGTTGAATATGAACAACCCGCTTGCAGCACTCGTCACGCTTGGGCGCGGGTTCCGGTGGAGCCCAGCCCGGATGAGCGGGTAGCACTCAAAGAAAAAATCACCCGCTTGCTGCATGAAAAAAACGCGGTCATGGTGTCGCACTATTACGTACATCCGGACTTGCAAGACCTGGCCGAAGCCACCGGCGGGCTGGTGAGCGATTCGCTGGAAATGGCGCGCTTTGGCCGCGACCACAGCGCGCAAACCCTGATCGTTTCAGGCGTGCGCTTTATGGGCGAAACCTCCAAAATTCTGAGCCCACACAAGCGTGTGCTGATGCCGGATCTGGACGCGACTTGTTCCTTAGACCTGGGCTGCCCGATTGACGAATTTAGCGCGTTTTGCGATGCCCACCCGGACCGCACTGTCGTGGTCTATGCCAATACCAGCGCTGCAGTGAAAGCGCGGGCTGACTGGGTGGTGACCTCCAGCTGCGCGCTAGACATTGTGCGCGCGCTCAAAGATGCGGGGCAAAAAATACTGTGGGCTCCCGACAAGCACTTAGGCGGCTACATCCAGCGGGAAACCGGCGCGGACATGGTCTTGTGGCAAGGTTCGTGCATCGTGCATGACGAGTTCAAGGCTTTTGAATTGCAAGCCCTCATGGCCGAGCACCCCCAGGCCGGCGTGCTGGTACACCCCGAGTCCCCTGCTGATGTGGTGGCATTGGCGCACGCGGTAGGCTCGACCTCAGCCATTCTCAAAGCGGCGCAGACCATGGACACGGACACCCTTATCGTCGCCACCGACAAAGGCATGTTGCACAAGCTGCGCACGCTCAATCCCGGCAAGACCTTCATCGAAGCGCCTACCGCGGGTAATAGCGCCACGTGCAAAAGTTGCGCCCAGTGCCCCTGGATGGCTATGAACGGTTTAGCGGACGTAGCCCGCGTTTTGGACAGTGGGGTGGGCGAAGTGCATGTGGACAGCGCGCTGGGTCTGCGCGCCCGCTTGCCCATAGACCGCATGCTGGCCTTTACCGCAGCCCTGAAAAACGGCCAGCCGACGTCCGGCTTGGTGCCGCATCTGGGGGCGGTTTAGCTTGATTTACATTACCGCCCCGTGTGAACCCAGTTCTCCACTTCCAGTCCCGGCATCCACGCGAATTTCCCCATATTGTTCGTCGCCAGTGCTAGGCCTTCTCTGCAATGTGCATGGTCATCAGTGATAGTCCTCGTAATCTAAAACGTATGCGTTTCCGTCTTTGAACTTAAATGTCATCGGCCAATTTGCGTTCACCGTAATCGACCAACGCCCCTGAAGCCCGCCATTCAGTGGGTGTCATCCAAAGCCCGCAATGAGCGATGGGTTAGGCGTTACTGCGCGAAGTAATTGCATGCAAATTCACCAGCGCAATCAAAGTATCGCAGCATGACCGCGTGTACTTCATCTGCGATCTGGTCCGACTCGACTCGAAGGTAAGCGTTTAGTGGGATAGCCCCTCACGTCGTCCCTGCTACACATCTATCTCATTCCATGCGTCTCCAGCCTTAGCACCCGATCGGCCCCTAGCGTGGCAGTCTGGGAGTGGGTAACCAGCACCAGGGCTGCACCATGCTGGCGGGTTTGCGCGACCAGCGCGTCCATGACCAGAGTGGCGGTGTCGGGGTCCAAATTGCCGGTGGGCTCGTCGGCCAATAGCAGGGCTGGTCGGTGTACCAAGGCACGGGCAATGGCGACGCGCTGCAGCTGCCCGCCGCTCAGGGTTTGCGGCAAGCGCGGGCCCATATCGCCAAGGCCCACGGAATCCAACATGGCTTGCACGCGCTGCTTATATGGTGTACCCAGCAGCAGCAAAGGCAAGCCCACGTTTTGCGCCACGTCCAGGTGTGGCAGCACATGAAAGGCCTGGAACACAAATCCGATGTGCTGGCGCCGCAGTGTCGCCAGCTCCGTGTCCTTGAGTTGGCTCAAGTCCTGCCCTTGCAGCAGCACCCGGCCACTGTTCCAACTGTCTAGACCGGCCATGCAATTGAGCAAGGTGGATTTACCCACCCCCGAGTCGCCCATGATCGCCACAAATTCGCCCGCCTGCACGCGCAGGGATACATCGCTGAACACGGGCTTGTCGCCGTAGCTTTTGCACAGCGTTTCTATTTGCAAGATCATAGGGCGAGGCTTTTCAAAACAATGAACGCAAGGGCATGGCACCCCTATCAGTAGGGGTGATGCCCGGATGCCAGCGCCGCCATGTTATGGATTGGCGGCTCATACGATTGCCGCTTGCACCAAGCGCCGCGCGGTGGCTAGGGCGGTCTGTAGCGCATCGCCGTGGTCGCTGGCAATCACATGGCGTTGCGGCATGGAGCGCAGCCAAGTAATTTGGCGCTTAGCCAGTTGGCGCGTGGCAAAAATACCTTTGTCGCGCAATTGCGCCAGGGGCGATGTCCCGTCTAACACTTCCCACACCTGGCGATAGCCTACGCAGCGCATAGCGGGTAGCGTGGCATGCAAGTCGCCACGCGCGCGCAAGCCCTCTACCTCCTGCACCAAGCCCTGCGCCAGCATGGTGTCAAAGCGCTCGGCAATGCGCGCGTGCAGCCAGGTGCGGTCTTGCGGCTCCAGTGAAATGAGTGGCGCTTGCGGGTTCGCGTGACCTTTAATTTGCGCGTCGTCGGAGTCCGAGACCTGGCTGCGCAATTGCAATTGCGAAAGCGGTACGCCCGCGCTGCGCCACACCTCCAAGGCCCGGCCAATGCGCTGGCTATCCGCAGGGGCCAGGCGCGCTGCCGTAGTCGGGTCCAATTGCGCCAGTTGGGCATGCATGGCGGGCCAGCCGATGGCCTGGGCCTCTTGCTCGATGGCCGCGCGGATGGCGGGATCGGCTGCGGGCATCGCGTCCAAGGGCTGGAACAAGGCCTTGAAATACAACATCGTGCCGCCCACCAACAGGGGCAATTTGCCACGCGCGCGGATGCTGCGAATCAGGCTGGCCGCGTCACGCGCAAACTCGGCGGCGTTGTAGGCATGCAGCGGGTCGCGGATATCGATCAGGTGGTGCGGCACTGCCGCCAGTTCATGCGCTGCCGGTTTAGCTGTGCCGATGTCCATACCTCTATAGACCAGGGCCGAATCGACGCTGATGATTTCGCATTCAAATTCACGCGCAATCGCCAGCGCCGTGGCTGTCTTGCCTGCAGCGGTGGGGCCGGCAATCGAGAGGTAAAAAGGCAGAGCGTCTTGCATGGAGGCTTGGCGCTTAGGTGTGTTGTGGGGCGGGGATGGGCGCAGGTGCATCCGCATCGGCACAACGCTGGTCGGCAATCACCTTGAGCATGACCAATAAGCCCAGCGCTGCAATCATCAGGGCTACGACCAGTGCAATCCAAAAGCCCGTGGCCTGCATGGCCACCACCGGGCGCCACGGCGCCCAATCAGGAGCGACGCCTAGCACATAACCCAAAGGCAGGGACACCAGCCAAAACGCTGTGAGGTGCAAGAGCATCGGCGCGCGCGTTACTTTGTAGCCGCGTATCGCGCCACTCAGCACCACTTGCGCCGAATCGGAAAACTGAAACACCGCCGTGAAAAAAAGTAGTGGGATGGCGACCGCCAGCACCGCAGCGTCTTCGGTATAAAACTGCGCGATCTCCTTGCCAAATACACCTGTCAACAGAGCCGACGCACTGGCAAATACCATGGCCGTGCCCAAGCCCACCCAGGCGCGGTAGCGGGCGCCCTGGGCATCGCCTGCCCCCAGTGACTGGCCGACGCGGGTCAACACTGCCACGCTCAGGCTCATGGGCACCATAAAAAGCAGCGACGCAAAATTAAGTGCGATCTGGTGCGCGGCCACTTGCGCACTGCCAAAGCGCGCTACCAGCAGGGCGATCAAGGCAAAGGCACTGGTCTCGGCAAAAAACGTCAGCCCAATCGGCAGGCCCAATCGAAATAGTGCCAATTGCATAGGCCGGTGAGGCCATTCGAAATGCGTAAACGGATAGGTGGACCGGTGCGCCGCGCTGCGGCTAATCCACAGCAACATACCTAGCAAGTTGAACCATACCGACACCAGCGTAGCCCAGGCGCAACCCAGGCCGCCCATGGGAGCAAAGCCGAGGTGCCCGAACACCAATACCCAAGAGAGCAGCACATTGAGGGCCAAGGCCAGCAGCGACACCACCATCATGGGCTTGGTCTGGTTGATGCTGGCGCTGTAGCCATAGAGCACGCGATAGGCCGCAAAAGCGGGCAGACCAAAACTGGTAATCAGCACAAAGTCTTGCCCGACGAAGCGGGTGTGATCTTCCAGTGTCATCCAAGCAAAAATGAGTTGCGTGGATTGCAAAACCGCGGTTGCAATCAGCCCCAGCAATAAGCTTTTCCATAGCGCCTGGCGCACCACATGCGGCACCTGCGCCAAGTTCTGCGCGCCCACATGGTGGGCCACCGTGGGGTTGACCGACATCAAGAGGCCAATCAAGGTGATGATGACGATATTCCACATAGATACGCCTAAGGACACACCCGCCAGGTCCTGCGCCGATACGTGACCGGACATGGCCACCGCTGCTACCGACATACCGATGTTGGCCAACTGTCCCACCAAAATCGGCCATGCTAATGCCCACAGCGCACGCACTTCATCGCGCAAAACGGGTTGGGAAGGCGGACGCGCTGCTAGGGCCGATGGAGGATGCATGCTCGTGGGACGCGCCTCAGCGACCGCGCATAAACCATTTGTCCAGTTCAGCCACGCTGATCTGCCGCCAGGTGGGGCGTCCGTGGTTGCATTGGTCGCTGCGTTCGGTATGTTCCATTTGGCGCAGCAAGGCGTTCATCTCGTCGATGGTCAGGCGCCGGTTAGCGCGCACTGCGCCGTGGCAGGCCATGGTGGACAAAATTTCATCTTCTGCACGCGCCAGCACGGTGCTGGCATCGTGCTGTGCCAGTTCGGCCAGCACACTGCGCGCCAGGGCCACGGCATCGCCTTGTGCGAGCGTCGTGGGCACGGCGCGCACCGCCAGCGTGGTGGGTGAGAAGGCGCCTACTTCCAGGCCTAGCGCATGTAAGGTGTCTGCATGCGCTTGGGCGGTAGCGATTTCTTCGGCGGTAGCGGCGAAGGTTGCGGGGATTAGCAGGGGCTGGCTGGCCATCGCTCTTGTTTGCGCGCTGCCTTCCTGGAGCTTATTCAATTGCGTTTTCAGGCGTTCATACACGATTCGTTCGTGCGCGGCGTGCATATCGACCACGATCAGGCCTTGCGCATTTTCAGCCAGTATGTAAATGCCTTGCAGCTGCGCCAGAGCGCGGCCCAGTGGCCAGTCTTGCGTGTCCGCATGCGGAGCTGACTGTGCCGTGTAGGCCAGGTCCGAGTGCGGCGCATGCGCTGCGCTTTCGCCTTTCCAAGCGTTGGTGCCGGTGTCCTGCGTATCAAAGGTGTTGGTATGGTTCAAAGGGCTAGGTGTGCTCTGCCACAAAGCACCCACATCGCTGACGCGATGCCCCACGCTTTCCTGGGGCGCAAACGCCATGCCTTGTTGGCGCATAAACAAGGGTGAATTCGGCGGTGCCGCGGTCCCTGGCGCGCTGCGGTTTGCATCCGCGCCATATCTGTTTTGGCTGCTAGCTGCAAAGCCTGCATCGGGCTTGAGCAAGTTGCCCCATGCGCTGTGGCCTGCCGCATCTGCAGCTTCACCGGCAGCGCGGCCTGCGCGGGGCAAGGCCAGCGCTTCTTCGGCGGCGTGGCGCACTGCTTGGTGCACTTCGCGGCTGTCCCGAAAGCGCACTTCGATTTTGGTGGGGTGCACATTCACATCTACGCGCGTCGGGTCCATGTCCAGGTAAAGCGCATAGACCGGTTGGCGTTGGCCGTGCAGCACGTCTTCGTAAGCGCTGCGCGCCGCATGGGTGAGTACTTTGTCGCGCACAAAGCGACCATTGACGTAGCAAAACTGTTGGTCGGCGCGTGCGCGGGCGGCATCCGGTATGCCAACACGGCCCCATACCCGCATGCTGCGCGCGCCCAAGCCACTCGGGTTATGGGGGCCGGGTGCACTGCGCCAATCGACGGCAATCGATTGCACTAAAAAATCGCTACCCAATACATCGGCCAAGCGCCTGTCCAGCGCGGCGCGTTGGGTGGCGCCAAGCGTATCGGCGTCATCCACTTCGCCCGCTGCACCATCCGATGCACGCACGCTCAGCGCGGTATCGCCATGCGCTCGCCATTGCTCCACCAGCTTGCCTTCATGCCAAATCGCAAAGCCCACGTCGGGCCGCGCCAGCGCATGGCGGCGCACGGCTTCTATGCAATGGGCTAATTCGGTGGCATCAGTTTTGAGAAATTTGCGCCGCGCCGGGGTGCTGTAAAACAATTCTTTCACTTCCACTGTGGTGCCAGTTTCGCGGGCCACCGGGCGCAATTCACCGCTGCGTCCGTCCAACAAAAATGCTTGCGATTGGCCCAGTGCACGCGACAAAATGGCGCAGTCGGCAATCGCGTTGATAGCAGCCAGCGCCTCGCCCCGAAAGCCCATGGTGGCTACCGATTCCAAGTCTTGCAAATTGCCGATCTTGCTGGTGGCGTGGCGCTCAAAAGCCAGCGGCAATTCGGCGCGCTCGATCCCCATGCCATCGTCTTCCACGGCAATTAGGCGCACGCCGCCGGCCAGCAAGCGCACCGTCACCTGGCGTGCCCCGGCGTCTAGCGAGTTGTCCACCAGTTCGCGCACCACCGAGGCCGGACGCTCCACCACTTCGCCGGCCGCAATCTGGCTGATCAAGGTATCGGGCAGGGGCCGTATCGGCCTGCGGGGGCTGGGGTTGTGGGAGTTCACGCGGGGATTGTAGGTGGGGGGTGGCGGCGATAATGCCCGTATGGAACTTGCCGCTACCTTGCTCGACTTTGTCCTACACGTCGACCGCTACCTAGAAATTTTTGTAAGCAATTACGGCTTGTGGGTTTATGCGCTGTTGTTTCTGATCATCTTTGTGGAAACTGGTCTGGTCATCATGCCATTTTTGCCGGGCGATTCGCTGCTGTTTGTAGTGGGCGCCATGTGCGGCGTGGGCTTGATGCAATACAGCATCGTCGTGCCCTTGCTGCTGGCAGCGGCGGTACTGGGTAACCAGACCAACTACACGATAGGACGCTACTTCGGCGCGCGCGTATTTCAGTGGGAAGATTCTCGCTTGTTCAATAAAGGTGCTTTTGACCAAGCCCATGCGTTTTACGAGCGCTATGGCGGCATTACGCTGGTAGCTGCGCGCTTTATGCCTTTTGCGCGCACCTTTGCGCCTTTTGTGGGTGGCGTGGCGCACATGACCCGCGCTAAGTTCACTTTCTATGATGTGCTGGGCGGCACGCTCTGGGTCGTTGGCATCGTGACCGTGGGTTATTTCTTCGGTAACTTCCCGTGGGTCAAGCAGCATCTGGACAAAATCATTTGGGCCATGATTTTTGTGCCGGGCTTATTGGTACTAGTAGGCGGTTGGCGGGCGCGACGCAACACGGTTGTGCCGGACGCTCAGCAAGTGAATTCCTAACCCCGCGCCAGCGCCAGATCTACGGTTTGCCGGCTGGCCCACCAGCTCATCAGCATCGCGGTTAGCAAGGCCGCCAGACCGAACCAGTGCAGGTCCAGCATGCGGCCCTGGGCGATCAGCCAGCCGCCGCTGGCCGCGCCCATGGCCTGGCCTGCGTACATGGCCGAGCTGTTAAGCGCTATCGAGGCTGAGGCCAGCGCGGGCGCTATGCCCGCCAAGCGTGCCTGCTGCGCCGAGTTGGAGGCAAAGCAGCCCAGGCCCCAGGGCAAGGTGATCAGAGCGACTAGCAGTACATTGGTCGCCAGCGGCCACAGCAGCATGCTCAGTGCCATGGCGCCCACGCTCCACATAACAGCCCGCGGCGCGCCGGTACGGTCAATATTGCGCGACATCAGCATATTGCCGACAAAGCCAAAGGCGCCAAACCAGGCAAATAAGAGGCTCAATTCCGTAGGGCTGAACTGCAGTTGCTGCTTGAAGAAAGGTGCGAAATACGAGAACAACACAAACTGTCCGGCTGCAAACAAAACGGTGACGGCCACGCACAACATCAGCGCCGGCGAACGCAGGGTTTGACCCCAGGCCGCGCGCGACAGCGCGGGCGGGCGCACGCCATCGGGCATGCTGCGCCATACCCAGGCGGCGCTGATGAGGCTGAGCAAGGCTATAGACCCGAAAGCCACGCGCCAGCCCAGCGTGCCGCCGATCCAGGCGCCTAAGGGTGTACCCACCACCGAGGCCACGGACCAGCCCATAAATACAAAAGTAATGGCGCGTCCGCGCTGCGCGGGTGTGACCAATAAGTTGATGCAAGAGGCCGCCTGCGGCGTGAAGATAGCCGGTGCAATCGCGGCCAAAACACGCACAGCCATTAGTGAGCCAAAGTCCGGCATACAGGCGCTGGCCAGCAAAAACACGCCGTACCACAGCAAAGACAACGCCAACAGGCGGCGTCGATCCCAACCGGCCACTAGCGTGGCGCACAGCGGCGCGCCGATGCACATCACTACCGCCGCTGCGGTAATCAATTGCCCGGCCACCGGCACCGACACTTGCAAATTGCTACTGATGTCATTGAGCGTGCCCGGCACCACCATGACGCCGGTGCCGATCACAAAATTGCCGAACAGCAGCGGCCACAAGACACGCTGCAGCGGCGCGTTGACGCTTGCATCAGCTGCCGTTGGCAGGCGGTCGCTTGGTTCGACCTGCAAGGGTGCGCTGACGCTTGGCTCAGGCGGCATCGTGGTGCATCACATACAGCTTGCGCGTGGTGGCGTGCAGTTCCCACTCGCCACGCCAGCCTTTGGGCAGCACCAACACTTCACCTGCGCGCACCTCTTGCGTGCGGCCTTCGGGGCCGTGCAGCGTCACGTATCCGGACACGATATGGCAGGTCTCGGACATGGTGTCGCGCACCGCGGTAAAGCGCCCGGGTGTGCACTCCCATACTCCGACTTCCATCAGTCCGTCATTGGATTTAAAAAGTGCCACCGACGCCTCGAACTGATTGCCCGTCAGTGTGGTCGGCTTGGGCCGGGGTGCGCCCAGGTCGATCGTGCCAAGGTGCGCAAACGTCTGGAAATGCGTCATGCAATGTCTCCGGAAAATTGAGGGTCTGGCGCGCAACAGGTGCTTAGCGGCCGATGATTTTGTTCGCCATTGTCGCCATGCGCGAAGTGCGGGACAGGCCGCCAAATTCGCGCTTATCGGCCCAATGGTAAAGCTGGTACATGCCGTGAATGCCCAGCCAGCGAAAAGGTTCAGGCTCCCAGGGCCGCACGCTGCGGTTGACCCAGGGCAGGCGGGTCAAGTCGGTGTCTTGGTTCAGCAGTAAATCGGCCAACGTGCGCCCGGCCAGGTTGGAGCTGGACACACCCAGACCCACGTAGCCCCCGGCCCAGGCCATGCCGCTCGCGCGGTCCAGGCCCACGGTGGTGCACCAGTCGCGTGGCACGCCCAGCACGCCGCACCAGGCATGCTCCAGCTTTACACCGCGCGTTTGCGGAAACCAGCGCAGCAACATGGCTTGCAAGCCTTCGATGCTAGCTTCTTGCGTGACGCCGTTGACATCGGTGGCCGAGCCAAAACGGTAAGGCACCCCACGCCCGCCCATGGCAATGCGCCCCTCGCGCGTGCGCTGCGCATAGCCATACGTGTGCGCAGCGTCGCCCAATAGCTCGTGCCCATTCCAGCCTACCTCGTCCCACAGCGCGGCGGGCAAGGGCTCGGTAATGACCAGCGCGCTATTCATCGGCATCCATTGGCGTTTCAGCCCCGGCAGCCCAGCGGTAAAACCTTCGGTGGCGCGCACGATCAACGGCGCGCGCACGACGCCATGGGCAGTTTGCACACGGCCTTTTTCTAAGCCGATTACCGCGCTTTTCTCGTAGATGGAGACGCCCATGTGCTCCACCACATCGGCCAGTCCGCGCACCAGCTTGGCCGGTTGCACGCGTGCTGTGTCGTGGTGCACCATGCCGCCCATCACCTGTTCCACACGGATGCGCGCACGCGCTTGGGAAGCGTCAATCAAACTGACGCGGTCTTCGGGCACCTCCCATGCACGGGCGTCGCGGTAGTTGGCCTGCACGCGTACCCACTGCGCCGCGTTGGTCGCCACCCGCAGTGTGTCGGCGCGCACGATGTCGGCATCTATGTTTTCGCGCTTAGCCACTGCCAGCACTTCGTCCACCGTGCCGTGCATCGCGGTCTCCATGGCGATCACCGCAGCGCGGCTGGAGTTGGCCAAGTATTTATCCCGCGACCAGCCAAAGCCGCCGCTTAACCATCCGCCATTGCGCCCCGACGCGCCAAATCCGCAAAACTCTTTTTCCAAAATGGTGACGCGCAAATCCGGCTGCGCGCGCTTGAGGTAATACGCTGTCCACAAACCGGTATAGCCGCCGCCCACGATGCATACATCCGCATCCCGGTTGCCCGGCAAGGGTGGGCGGTAAGCAGGCAGGCCGCCGATGTCGGCGTACCAGAAGGAGATGTTGCCGTTGGTGGGGTGGGGCATGAAAAGCGTGTTGAGCAGGGACTGCGCAAGCTTAACCGCATGCCTGCAACCAGGCTTAGTTTTTCCGCTTTGGAACATGAGCAGTTACCCCTTAGCCGAATAAAAAAGGCCGCTTAACAGCGGCCTTTTTAGAAGGGCTAAAACCCGATCACTTGCCTGGCACTTTGCCTTCCACGCCTTTGATGTAGAACATCACGCCGCTCAGGAATTTGTCGTCAGCGACTTCGCCTTCTTTGAGCAGGGTCTTGCCGGTGTTGTCCACTAAGGGACCTTTCCAGATGCTGAAGGTTCCCGCTTTCAGGCCCGCTTTCACTTCATCGACTTTGGCCTTGGTTTCTGCGGGCACGTCTTCGGCGATAGAGACCAGGTCAATCGCGCCTTCTTTCACGCCCCACCAGACGCCGCCGGTGGTCCAGGTGCCTTCCAATGCGTCCTTAGTGGCCTTGATGTAGTAGGGCGTCCAGTTGATGACGGCCGATGCCAAGTGGGCTTTGGGACCGTAGGCGGTCATGTCCGAATCCCAGCCAAAAGCGCGCTTGCCTTTGTCTTGCGCGGTTTTGAGCACAGCGGGTGAATCGGTGTTTTGGAACAGCACGTCCGCGCCGCTATTGATCAGGCTGGTGGCCGCTTCGGTTTCTTTGGGCGGGTTAAACCACTCATTGACCCAGACCACTTTGGTCTTGATCTTGGGGTTGCTGCTTTGCGCGCCCAGCGTGAAGCTGTTGATGTTGCGTATCACTTCAGGGATTGGCACCGAAGCGACTACGCCCAGTGTGCCGGTTTTGCTCATCTTGCCTGCGATAACGCCGGCCATGTAGGCGCCTTCGTAGGTGCGGCTGTCATAGGTGCGCATGTTGTCGGCGGTTTTGTAGCCGGTGGCATGTTCAAACTTGACGTCTTTGAATTCGGGGGCCAGTTTGAGCATGGTTTCCATGTAGCCAAAGGTGGTGCCGAAAATCACTTTATTACCCTGGCTGGCCATGTCGCGGATCACGCGCTCAGCGTCAGCGGATTCGGGCACGTTTTCTACAAAAGAAGTGACGATCTTGTCGCCGAATTCTTTTTCAACCGCTTTACGCGCGTTGTCGTGTGCAAACGTCCAACCGCCATCGCCCACGGGGCCAACATAAGCGAAGGCGATCTTTAGCGGCTCAGCTTTAGGGGCTGATGCTGCGGGTGCGGGTGCCTCAGCTTCAGGCTTTTTGCCGCAACCGATCAGCACTGCGGCTGCCACGGCGCTTATGGCGGCAATTTTCAGCAGCGAACGTTTTTGCACATCTGTCATGTCATTTCCTTTTTAGAAAGTAAGGTCAGGGGAGGAGAAAAAATCTTCAGGAGCCGGGGTAAAACGGCTTTCCAATCGAAGCTGGCATATTAATCCGAATCCAGGCCGGATTGCGGGAAATCAGCGCCAACACCACGATAGTCGCGACATAAGGCAGCATACTTAGCACCTGGCTGGGTACTTCTACCCCTATGCCCTGAAAGTGGAATTGGAGCATAGTGACGCCCCCAAATAAATACGCCCCAAGGAGTACACGGCCGGGCCGCCAGGTGGCAAAGGTAGTCAGCGCCAGGGCGATCCAGCCCTTGCCAGCTACCATGCCCTCTACCCACAGCGGGGTGTAGATAATCGAAATATAGGCCCCGGCCAGCCCGCATAAGGCGCCCCCGGCGACCACGCAGGCTAGCCGGATCCAGCGCACCGGGTAGCCCAGGGCATGGGCCGATTCGGGGCTTTCGCCCACGCTGCGCAAAATCAGGCCGCTGCGGGTGCGGTACAAAAACCATACCAGCGCCCCGGCAAATGCAATCGTCAAATACACCAGCGGGTGGTGCTTGAACAGCGCCGAGCCTAGCAAGGGGAGATCCGACAAGCCGGGGATGTCAAACGTGGGCCGCTCGGGGATTTTGGCTTGCACATAGTTCACGCCCACAAATGCGGAAAAGCCGCCGCCAAACAGGCTGAGCGCCAATCCAGTGGCGTATTGGTTGGTATTGAGCCAGATGACCAGCGCGCCGAAAATAGCCGCCATTAGCCCCCCGGCCAGCATGCCTGCGGCAAAACCCAGGGTGTCGCTGCCGGTATGCACTACGGTAGCAAAACCAGCAATCGCGGCGCACAGCATCATGCCCTCGGAGCCCAGGTTGACGATACCCGCCTTCTCGTTGATCAACAACCCCAGCGAGGCAATCGCCAGCACCGTACCGGCGTTGAGCGTGGCGGCAATGAGTAGTGCGTAGGATTCCATTAGCGGCCCCCTCCGGTTGAGCTTTGCGCTTGGCGTACTAGCCGGTAGTTCACCAGCGTGTCGCAGGCCAGCAGGCTAAACAGCAACAGGCCTTGGAATACCCCGGTCAGCGACTTGGGCAGACCCAAGCGCGATTGCGCCAACTCACCGCCGATATAAAACATGCTCATCAACAGGCTTGAGAACACCAGGCCTACCGGATGCAGCCGCCCCACATAGGCCACGATGATGGCGGCAAAGCCATAGCCCGCTGGCACGTACGGGGTGAGCTGCCCGATGGGCCCGGCCACCTCCAGTGCCCCAGCCAGCCCGGCCATGCCACCCGAAACCAATAGCGCCGTCCATAAAGCCTGGCGCGCCGAAAAACCGGCATAGCGCGCCGCTGCCGGTGCCAGCCCGCCCACTTGCTGCGCAAAACCTGCACGGGTGCGAAACAAAAACACCCACACCGCGCCCACACCCAGAAGCGCAAACAACACGCCAATCGTCATGCGCGAGCCGCTCATCAGGCGCGGAATGCGCGTTACCGCATCAAAGTTTTTGGTTTGCGGAAAGTTATAACCTAGCGGGTCTTTCCAAGGGCCATAGACCAAAAGGCCCAGCACTTGGACAGCCACGTACACCATCATCAGGCTGACCAAAATTTCATTGGCGTTGAAGCGGTCGCGCAGTAGCGCGGTAATACCAGCCCAGAACATGCCGCCCAGCACCCCGGCCAAAATGACGGCCACTACGATCCATCTGCCGGTGTCTTTTTCTGCCAGCAGCGCCACGCCGCTGGCGCACACCGCGCCGATGATGTACTGGCCCTCGGCCCCGATGTTCCACACATTAGAGCGAAAACACACCGCCAGGCCCAGCGCAATCAGCAACAAAGGCGTGGCTTTTACCACCAGCTCGCCCAGCGCATAACTGCTTTTCAAAGGCTCCCAGAAAAACATTTGCAGCGCGCGTACCGGGTCTTTGCCCAGCAGAGTGAACAGCACAACGCCCAGCACCACGGTAATGAGTAAGGCCAATACCGGCGAGGCAATCGTCCAAAAGCCCGAAGGCTGCGCGCGCACTTGCAGCTTGATCATGCTTGCGCCTCCCACAAGCCGCTCATCCATTCGCCCATTTGCGCTACCGTGGCCTGCCCTGCTGCAATCGAGGGCGATAACTTGCCATGCGCAATCACTTGTAAGCGGTCGCAAATCTCAAACAACTCGTCCAGCTCTTCACTGACTACCAGCACCGCGCAGCCGGCATCGCGCAAAGCCAATATCGCGCCGCGTATTTGGGCCGAGGCGCCTACGTCCACGCCCCAGGTGGGTTGCGAAACGATGAACAGTCCGGGCTGCGCATCTATTTCGCGTCCGACAATAAATTTTTGCAAATTGCCGCCCGAGAGCGAACGCGCCGCCGAGCCCGGGCCATTGGCCTTCACGCCAAAGCGCTCGATGATGCGCTGCGCTTGCGCGCGCAATTGGTCTAGCTGCAACCACCCCCCAGCAAAGCCCGGCCATGCAATTGCTTCGGAGCGGGTCAGCAGCAGGTTATGCGCCAGGCTGAGCGTGGGCACTGCGCCGCGCCCTAAGCGCTCTTCCGGTACGAAATGCAAACCCAGGGCGCGCCGCGCTGCCGGGTCTTTGGCTGATACATCGACCTCGCCCATGTGGATGCTGCCCTTTGGTGCGCGGCAGTCTTCGCCGGACAAGGCATACAACAACTCACGTTGCCCGTTGCCCGAAACCCCCGCAATGCCCAGCACTTCGCCTGCGCGCACCTGCAGGTCAATGCCAGCCAAGTCCACCCCAAACTGGTCTTCGCGCGCTAGGCGCAAATCGCGTATTGTCAGTCGCGCAACGCCGGGTTCGCGTATCTCGTGCTTGAGCTGCGGCGGCTCAGCGCCAATCATCAACTTGGACAGGGAAGCGTTGGATTCTTCTGCCGGGTTACATACGCCGGTGACCATGCCGCCGCGCAGCACGGTGCAGGCATTGCACAGCGCGCGAATTTCGTGCAGCTTGTGGCTGATGTACAAAATGCTGCAGCCCTCGGAGGCCAACTGCTGCAGCACAACAAACAGCTTTTCCACCGCTTGTGGAGTGAGCACCGAGGTCGGCTCGTCCAGTATTAGTAACTGTGGCTGCGTCAACAGCGCGCGGATGATTTCCACTCGCTGCATCTCGCCCACGCCCAGCGTGTGCACCGGGCGCGCAGGGTCGATGTCCAGGCCGTACTGGCGCGCTTTGCCGCTGATGCGCTCGCTCACCTGGTCTAGGCTCAGGCTTTTGTCCAGTCCCAGCCAAACGTTTTCGGCCACGGTAATCGTGTCAAACAAATTGAAATGCTGAAACACCATGCTGATGCCTAGAGCCCGCGCCTCTTTGGGGTTGCGAATCTGGACCGGCTGGCCGTTAAAGCGCATCTGGCCGGCATCGGGTTTGATTGAGCCGTAGATGATTTTCATCAGCGTGGACTTGCCGGCGCCGTTTTCCCCCAAAACCGCATGCGTTTGGCCGGGCAGCACCGTCAGCGATACATCGCTATTGGCCACCACCCCGGGGTAGGC
>CANJXV010000020.1 GCA_947478935.1 Comamonadaceae bacterium | reverse complement strand
CCACCAAAGGCGCAGCGCCGGAGACTGCGAACACGCGCCCGACCTGGGCTATGCGCAGTTCGCTGTTAGGCATCAGATTTCTTTGAGCAAGCTGGTGTCAAAGTGCGACTTGTCGGCCTTTACATTGACTGCGTTGAGTGCGGCAATGCAGTTGGCAATCGATTCATCGCTCATGGCGAACACGCCGCCGGCGTTGGCGATCAAAGGCTTTTGCGCTTCGTTAAAGAACAATTCGTTTTCCACGCTGCGGCCGGTGCCTTTGAACCAGGTGTCTTTGAACTTGGGCGGGTAGGCTTTGGTGTCTTTGAAGTTCTCGTCCCAGCCTTTACGGCTGGCGCGCATAAAGGCCACAATGTCTTTGCGGCGGGTCTTCAGCGTCTCCTGGGTTACGACCACGACGTCGTTAAACAGCGGAAGTTTGAAGTCTGCTAGCAGGAAGCTGGTAGCGTCTTTGCCCATGCTCTTAATAGTGAAAGGCACATTAGTTGTGAAGTCCAGCGAACCGTCGATTTCGCCCTTGATCAGCGGCGTCGGATCGTAGGCATAAGGCACGATCTTGACCTTGGCTTTATCGATGCCGTTGAGCTTGAGCATGGCCTCTACCGTCAGGCGGTTGACCGGCGGCACGGCGATGGTTTTACCGATCAGATCTTGCGGTGTTTTCAGGGGCTTGGAAGCCAGGCTGACGATTCCAACCGGGTTCTTTTGGTACTGCGCGCCGATGATGACCAGCGGCGCTTTTTGGTCGGTGATGGCCTTGATAGCGGTCTCCACCGTGGTCAGGCAGACATCGGCTTTTTTGGACAACAGCGAGGCCTCGGGGATCACGTCCGGGCCGCCAGATAAATAGGTCAGGTCCAGGCCCTCTGCCTTGTAGAAGCCTTTGTCCATGGCCACAAAGTAGCCCATAAATTCGGCGTCGTTCACCCACGCCGCTTGCAGGGTGAGTTTGGCAGCGCTTTGGCTCCAGGCGCCCATAGGCGCCAGAGACGCCAAGGCGGCGGAGGTGGCAAGAAATTGGCGGCGTGATGCTTTCATAGTGTCATCCTTTGAAGGTGGGAAGTTAAAAAAACAAGGGGCGGAGAAATCGAAATAGGGTGTAAATAAAAATGAGCCTCAGGGCAAACCGATGATGCGGCGTAACTCGGCCAAAGCCGGTATGGCGTGTACTTGCTCGGGCGTGATGTCTTTCCAGCTCAGGCCGCGTGGACGCTGCGTTTCGCGCGCCACTTGGAGGCTGCGCGTGGGAGTGCAAATCCAGTCCACCAGCACATCTTCGGGGCTGGGGTAGAGCTTTTTGTCCAGCACTTGCACATCGTGCACCACCGTGACCAGCGGCGTCAGGTTGTCCACCAAGCCCATGTCGCTAAAGATGCGCCACTCCAGATCAAAAAAGCCATGACCGCGCCCAAAACGCACGCCCGAGGTAGCCACCGCTGAGGCCCCTGTCGCCACAAAATCAAAAGCGCCGAGATCGGCCAGTGCGTTGAGCGTCAGCGGCTCGCCAAAATGCGTCAGTCCGTCGGGCCAGGCGCCATAGAGTTCGTGGCCTGTGGGCACTGCGCCCGGGCGCAGCAGGTAAAAGCCGCTGGCCATGTTGTAGCTCGATACCACCAGACTCACACCGCGCGCCAGTAGCCGCTGGCGCAGGCCAGTCAGGCTGTTGTCCGGCGTGACAAATACATGGCGTGCCGCATCAAATCCGGGCAGCGCCCACAGGCGGTCGATGGCGGCATCCGAGCCCGTGAAATCGGGAATGAACTCAGAAAATCGCATATGAAAACGCGAGTCCGGTAGCGCCACGACGCGCAGGCCGTCCCACAGTTGTTCACGGGCAAAAGCGGAAGCGGCCAATCGGTTTCCTTGTGCGCAAGTTAGACAAATCCAAAGCTTGCGACCCCGCCGTATCGGGGCGCATTAAGAGTCGCAAAGCTGGAACTATTGTTTCAGATATTCATAGTATCATGGAATAATTGTTTCAACCACCGCCTTTTGGCCCATGCTCCAGCGCTTGCATTTGCGGGTCATCGTGCCGCTTTTTCCCGTTGGCGGTGGCCCTGATCGCCTTGCAATACTGCGCTCATGACCACCCGCCTGACACTGGCTATCCAAGAACACTTTGAGCAGCTCTCGCCCAGCGAGCGCAAGCTGGCCAAGCTGCTGCTCGATCGCGCCGACGACATGCTCACCTACTCCGCCACCGAGCTGGCCGCCATGGCCGATGTGTCCAAGGCCACGGCCGCGCGCTTGTTTCGCAGCCTGGGCTATGCCGATTTCAACGAAGTGCGCCTGCAAGCGCGCGAAGAGCGCAACCTGGCCCCGCCGTTTCAGGCGCCACGCCTGGCCGGAGCGGCCGCCCCCGTGCGCAGCCATAGCATCAGCGCGCATCTGCAAACCGAGTCCGAAAGTCTGGCGCGCACCTTCGAGTCTTTGCGCAGCGACACCTTGCTGGCCGCCGCCAGCTTGCTGGCCAAAGCGCCCAAAGTTTGGCTACTCGGGCTGGGTATGGATGAAGGCCTGATGCGCTTTGTGCGCCCGCAACTGGCGCGTATCCGGCCCGAGGTCTATGCGCTGGGCATGCAAAGTGGCGTCTGGGCCGAAGACTTGGCCATGGCCGGCCCGCGCGATGCGCTGCTGCTCATCATGACCCAACCGCGCGACAGCGCCATGGATCGCCTGGCCGCACACGCTGGCACTACCCGCGTGCAAACCGTGGCTGTGGTCGATGTGCGCCACGGTGCCTGGGCGCAGCGCTTTTCCAGCGTGGTGCTGCCCTGCTATAGCAGCAGCACCGACCACGCCTTCTCGGCCATGGCCGCCGCCAGCATGCTTCAGCTACTTAGCCACCACGTTGCCATGCGCCTGGGCAAACGCGCCCAGCAACGCCAGCAACTGGTGGACGATATTGCGCAGGAGCTGGGCGGCGACTAGCGCGGGCTGCCTGTCCGCGCGGGAAGCGGACAGCCTCTTATTTCAATGTTGGGTCTGCCAACACCTTACCCGGCTTTGGCAGACCGGTGGGGCCGATGTGGGCGACGTGAGCTTCTATTTTTTGCACACCGGTTTTATCCAACTCCATGCGCAAGGCCCAGCCTATGTAGTTGATGGGCAGCGGAAAGCCGTCGAACACAAAATTGCCTAGGCTATAAAAAATCGGCTTGCCTTTGTAGCGCTCGGTGTCCTGCAATTGGTGCGGGTGACCACCGATCACCGCGTCGGCACCGGCATCGATCATCAGGCGGGCTAGTTGGCGCTGGCGGTCGTTGGCAATGGGTTCTTCCCAGCCCCAGTGCATGACCGGGATCACCACATCTGCTTTATGCACTGAGCGCGCGGCGCGGATGTCGCGCAGCACTTGCGAATCCTCGCTCCAGGCCACGCCAGGCCGATCAGTGTCGGCTTCAAAACTGCGCGGTTGAAACTCGTCATAGCCCAGGATAGCCACGCGCACGCCTTTGCGCTCGATGATCCAGGGCGTGTGCGCCTCGGTCAGGTTCATGCCGCCGCCATAGAAGCCGATGTTGTTTTGCTTGAGCAAACCCAGCATTTGCGCAAAGGCTTGCGGCCCGAAGTCGCCCGAATGGTTGTTGGCCAGGCCTACTGCGTCAAAGTGGCGCTTGATGTATTTGAGGGCGCGCGGATGCACACGAAACACATTGGGCTTGTCGTCCTCTGGGCTGCCGGTGGTGGCGACTACGCATTCCAGATTGCCGATGCGTATGTCGGCCCCAGCGAACAAACTGGCAAAACCAGCGTATGGGTCTTGCCCTTTGCGCATGGCGTCCATGGGTCCGTCTTCGAGCATCATGTCGCCGACCACTACCAAAGAGAGTGGCCCGGTAGTGTCCGGCCTACGCGCACTTGCGTTGGTCTGCTTATTGGAAGTATGGTGCGCTTTGTCTCTGTGCTTTTTCGCAGCGTGTAAGTGGGCGGGCTTGGCTGTGGCTTGGATCGGGCTGGTTTCTGCCGCGAACAAGGGCTGCGCCATAAAGGCCATCAGCAAGAGGCTATAGGCGAGCGGGGCAAAAAGTGCGCCCCCCTTCATGGCGCTAGTGGCCAGCGCGGCGTTATGCGAGCGGCCCATCATGGCGCCACCTCGGCCAGGGCGCATTGGTATTGCAGTTCTTTGCCGAGTAGCGGCGAGTACAAAGACACCCGGCCCGTCAGCGCATCGGGCTGGGGCGCCGTCTGCGCCACCGGTTGCAAAAAGCGCGTGTGCTGCATGATCATGGGCTGGCGGCGCGTGTTGTAGTACACGTACAAATTAATGCTCTCTAGGCTAGATGCGCCCCCGGCGTCCGGCCCGGCAGCCAGCACGATGGCCTTGAAGCGAAAGCGGTTGCCAATGGGCACCGCCTTGGTGGTGTAAGGATCGTTCACCACGCCGAAAGTTTTGGTATGGGTCTCGGAGTTCACGTCAAAGCTGCACTTCAATTGCGGCGCGGCCAGCGCGGGCAGCGGGCAGGCCAGAAGGGCCAAGGTGAGCATGGCGGCTTGTAGCGCCATGCTGCGATTTTTATCAATGTGGTGCAAAGCCATGGGACGAGCGTATGGGAAAGTCAACGAGGGAAGTGTATTCGTCTACTGCATCGCTACTGCGGGGGCGAATTAGCTTAACTATTTGTGTTGATAGTGGTGGGTGTAGCCGTCGAGTAAATTGCGAAAGATAAAAAACATCCAAATCGCTAACTATCATCTCATGCAGTTGAATTCAAAACGCTACCCCATGTCCCCACCCCACATCGCCCTCCTAGGCGGCATCAATATGGATGTCTCCGTGCACGCCCATGACGCGCTGCGCACCGGCGATTCAAATCCAGGGCGGGTGCAGTGCAGCCCCGGCGGCGTGGCGCGCAATGTGGCTGAAAACTTGTTGCGCTTGGGGCTGGATGCCCGTTTGCTAGGGGTGTTGGGCGACGATGTGTTTGGCCAGGCTTTGCGGCAATCGGGAGCGGCCATGGGGCTGGACATGCGCGCCTGCCTGACGCTGCCCGGCCAGCGCAGCGCCACCTATGTGTGCCTGCACCGCGCCGATGGCGATATGGATGTGGCGGTGAACGACATGGACATCATGGACGCGCTCACACCCACATTGTTGCAGCCGCAAATGGCGCTTTTGCGCAGCGCGGCGGTGCTGGTGGCGGACTGTAATCTGCGGCCCGATGTGTGGCAGTGGTTGGCCACCGAGGTAGCGCACCCGGCGCTGTTTGCCGAGGCGGTGTCGGTGGCCAAGTGCACGCGCCTGGGCGCGGTGCTGGCGCATGTCCACACGCTGAAGGCCAACCGCTTGGAAGCGCAGGCTTTGTGGGGCCGCACTATTGCCAGCACGCAAGACGCGTGCTACGCCGCGCTGGCCTTGCACCGCCAGGGCGTGGGCCGGGTGTTGATCAGCCTGGGCGCGCAAGGCGTGGCCTGGTGCGATGCCGATGGCCGCTGCGGCCACCGCGCGGCGCGCGCAGTGCCGGTGCTTAGCGCTACCGGCGCGGGCGACGCCTTGATGGGCGGCTTGGTGTATGGTCACTTGCAGGGCTGGCCGCTTGAGAAGGCGCTGGCGTGGGCCATGGCCTGTGCCGAAATTACCTTAGGCAGCCCCGCAGCCAATGCCCCGGCGCTGAGCGTGCAGGCCGTGCAACACTACATGCAACAGACCACACCATGCACTCGTATTTAGACATCGCCCCCGAAGTACAAACCGCCCTGACCCAAGGGCAGGCGGTGGTGGCTTTGGAGTCCACCATCATTTCGCACGGCATGCCGTATCCGCACAACGTTGAGACGGCGCTGCGGGTCGAGGCCGAAGTGCGCGCCCATGGCGCCGTGCCGGCCACCGTGGCTATCGTGCAAGGGCGTTTGCAAGCCGGTTTGTCCGCCAAGCAGATTGAGCGCCTGGGCCGCGCCGGCCAAGCGGTGACCAAGGTCAGCCGCCGCGACATGGGTTTTGTGGTGGCCGCAGGCGCCGATGGCGCAACCACCGTGGCCGCCACCATGCGCATCGCCGCGCTGGCGGGCATACGCGTGTTTGCCACCGGCGGCATAGGCGGCGTACACCGGGGCGCCGAGCAGAGTTTTGATATCTCGGCCGACTTGCAAGAGCTGGCGCAAACTCCGGTAGCGGTGGTTTGTGCTGGGGCTAAGTCCATACTAGATTTACGCCTCACGCTGGAATATTTAGAGACCCAAGGCGTACCCGTGGTGGGTTACCAAACGGAGGCACTGCCCGCATTTTTTTCCCGAGCCAGTGGCTTTAGCGTGGACTACCGGCTGGACTCGGCGTCGGCTATTGCAGCGGCCATGCACGCCCAGTGGGCGTTGGGCTTACCCGGCGGCATGGTGGTTGCCAATCCGATACCAGCGGAGCACGCCATGGAGCGCGACACCATAGACCAAGCTATAGCGCAGGCTCTGCAAGAGGCCGCTGCGCAAGGCATTAGCGGTAAAGCGAGCACACCTTTTTTGCTGGCTCGTGTGAACGAACTTACCGGCGGCGACAGCCTGACAGCCAACATCGCGCTGGTATTGAACAACGCCCGCCTGGCCTCGGCCATTGCGCTGGCGTATGCAGCCATCACCAATTGACCCGGTCGCACGCCGGCGCTACCGGCCCATCACCCCTTGATTGGAATATGCGTGCTGTTTTTCACTTCTTCCATCACCGCATAAGTGCGGGTTTCGCGCACGCCGGGGAGTTGCCAGAGTACGGTGCCGGCGAAGTCGCGGTAGGCGGCCATGTCGGCCATGCGGGTTTTGAGCAGGTAGTCAAAGCCACCGGCCACCATATGGCATTCCATGATTTCCGGGCGCACTTGCACGGCCGCCTTGAAGGCCTCAAACACATGCGGCGTGGTGTGGTCTAGCAGGACTTCCACAAAAACCATCAGGCCCGCGCCTAGCTTGGCCGGGTTCAGGTGCGCCTGGTAGCCAAGAATGAAACCCTCTTTACCCAGGCGCTGCACCCGCGCCAGTACGGCTGTGGGCGACAAGGCCACGACCTCGGCCAGCTTGAGGTTGGAGATGCGCCCGTCCTCCTGCAAGGCGCGCAGAATTTTCAGGTCGGTACGGTCCAGGTTGGCGGCAGGTGTGGGCATGCTGAGTTATTCACTATAAAGTGACAAAAATAGAGATAAATATTTTTCTTAAGTAGTGGGAATATAGCGCTTTACACCAAACCTTCAGCGAGTAGGCCGCAGTACCCAAAGCGGCAAGCGCAAGGAGCCATTCCCATGTTGATGCAGCAACGCCTTCCTCACCCCTACCGTCCCGAAGCCGACATCGTGGCCCTGCGCCTGCGCAGCTTGCAGGACAAGTTGGACTGGTCCGCCGCCGCCCAAGTGGCTGCACCCTGGGTGCACACCGTGCGGGAGCACCCAGCACCTTTTTGGGCCATGGAGAGCTTGCTGCAGGAATACCCGATTTCCAGTGCCGAGGGCCTGGCCCTCATGCGCCTGGCCGAAGCACTGCTGCGCGTGCCAGACATGGACACCGCCATCGCACTGACCGCCGACCAACTGGGCCGCGCAGATTTTGCGCAGTCCGGGGACCAGGTACTGGCGCGTTTGTCGCGGGCGGCCATTGCCATGTCGAAACACTTTTTGCCAGATGCCCAAGGCGCCACCGGCGGCAGCGGATTGATGGGTCGCCTGGGCGCACACACCGTGGTGGCCGCCACGCTGCGCGCGGTGCAGTTGCTGGGCCGCCAATTCGTGCTGGGCCAGAGCATGCCCGAGGCCATGCGCCATGCTGACAGCGCACGCCAGGCGCAAAGCCAGGGTCTGCGTTTTTCGTACGACATGCTGGGCGAGGGCGCGCGCACGGAGGCCGATGCGCTGCGCTATTTGCAAAGCTATAGCGATGCGATAGCGGCCCTGGCGCAGGCTGCCGTGCCCGGTCGTGGGCCGCAAGGCAATGATGGCATCAGCATCAAACTGAGTGCGCTGCACCCGCGCTATGAAGACGGCCAAAGCGGGCGCGTCATGGTTGAGCTGCTCCCGCGAGTGTGGGGTTTGTGTGAGCAGGCAGCGCGCGCCGACATCAACCTGACGATTGACGCCGAAGAGGTCGAGCGCCTAGAGCTGTCGCTCGAAATGTTCGACGCTTTGCTGCAGCGGGTAGCTCAGTACTGGCCGCAGTGGCGTGGCCTGGGGCTGGCATTGCAGGCCTACCAAAGCCGCGCTTTGGAGCTGGTACATACCGTGACAGCCATGGCGCGCCAGCATGGTGTGGGTCTGATGTGTCGACTGGTTAAAGGTGCGTACTGGGACGCCGAAATCAAACGCGCCCAGGAGCTCGGTCTGCCGCATTACCCGGTGTTCACGCATAAGCACCACACCGATATTTCATACCTGGCTTGCGCTGGCGCGCTGCTGGACGCGCCCGATGTAATCTACCCCCAATTTGCCACGCACAACGCGGCCACGATAGCGGCCATCATGCAAATGGGCGCGCGCAGCGGCAGCGCATTTGAGTTGCAGCGCCTGCACGGCATGGGCGAGGGTGTCTACCGCGAGGTGCTGAAAAACCCGCTGATGGCCTGCCGCGTATATGCACCGGTGGGTGCGCACAAAGACCTGCTCGCTTACTTGGTGCGCCGTTTGCTGGAAAACGGCGCTAACTCGTCTTTTGTACACCAGCTGGCCGATACCACATTGAGTGTGCGCGACTTGCTGATCTCGCCGCTGCGCTTGGAACCCCTGAGTGCTTTGCCTCTGCCAGCACATCTTTTTGGCAGCGGCGAAGGCGCACGCGCCAATAGCGCAGGGATGGACTTCACCGTGCGCACCATGCGCGCGCCGTATCTGCAAGCCCTGGCGCAGCCTATGCCTGGCGCGCTGGCGCAAGCGACTACGCAAGACGTGCAGAGCGCGATGCAGCGGGCAACGATCAGCTTCAAAACCTGGTCGTGCACGTCAGTGGCGCAGCGAAGCGCGGCCTTGCTGCGCGCCGCGGACAGCCTGGAGCAACAGAGTGCGGTGCTCTGCGCTCTGCTGGTCCGCGAGGCGCACAAAACCTGGGGTGACGCGCAGTCCGAAGTGCGTGAAGCGGTGGACTTTTTGCGCTACTACGCGCACGAGGCGCTACGCATCATGCAGCCGGTATGCATGCCCGTGGCCCACGGTCATGCATGGTCAGGCGCGAGCGCTCTAAGCGTCACATCCGCTGCGCAACTGGGTAGCCCTTCCTGGCAGCCCGGCGTGACCGGCGAGACCAACACTTTGCAACTGTGCGGACGCGGCGTGTGGGTGTGTATCAGCCCCTGGAATTTTCCACTGGCCATTTGTGTGGGACAGATCGCCGCCGCGTTGGCCACGGGCAACACCATACTGGCCAAGCCCGCCGAGCAAACGCCGCTGATCGCGGCAGAGGCGGTGCGCATACTGCACGCGTCAGGCATCCCGCAAGACGCATTGCACTTGCTACATGGCCCGGGCGAGACGGTGGGCGCGGTTCTGGTGGCGCAGCCCGGCGTGGCAGGCGTAGTGTTTACCGGTTCCACCGAAGTGGCCAAAATCATTCAACGCGCGTTGGCGGCCAAGCCCGGCCCGATCGTTCCGCTGATTGCCGAGACCGGCGGTATCAATGCCATGGTGGTGGATTCGTCCGCTCTGCCAGAGCAAGTGGTGGACGCGGTGCTGAGCAGTGCCTACCGATCGGCCGGGCAACGCTGTTCAGCGCTCCGCGTTTTATGCGTGCATAGGGATATCGCAGACACGGTGTTGGAGATGCTGCACGGCGCGGCGCACCAACTGCGCGTTGGTGACCCGGCAGACTTGGCGACCGATCTGGGGCCGGTGATTGACGCGGATGCAGCTGCCACATTGCAAGCGCATATCGCTCGCCTCCACGCGCGCCACACTTGTCTGTTTGGCCCCGCCTGGCAAATGGCGCTAGCGCAAGACGACCGCGCGCTACCCAACCGCATCGCGCCGCATGCATACGAAGTACAAAGCATCGCCGATGTGGATGCCGAAATTTTTGGGCCGGTGTTGCAAGTGCTGCGCTGGCAGGGAGACCCGCTGGACATCATCGAGCAGATCAACACATTGGGCTACGGCCTTACGCTGGGCATCCAAACCCGCATCGATAGCCGCGCCCAAGCCATGGCGCAGGCGGCGCATATCGGCAATGTCTATATCAACCGCAACATGATTGGGGCCGTGGTCGGCGTGCAAGCCTTCGGCGGCGAAGGCTTGAGCGGCACCGGCCCCAAAGCCGGCGGTCCGTACTACCTATACCGCTTTTGCGCCGAGCGCACCGTGACGGTCAACACTACGGCTGCGGGCGGCAACGTGGCTTTGTTGGCGTGAGAAAGGTTGGCGCAAGCAAGTCATAAAAATCCCTCGCCTATACAGGCTTCTCCTAAGCGACTAAGGCCATCTCAAAGCTTGGTTACCATGCCCGATCTAGCTCCGCGCAGTATGTAGCGGCAACTTATTTCAACCAGGAGCGAGCGTATGTGGATGGTGTGTCAACGTGCAGGGCTGATTGCCTTGGCAATGTGCCTGGTGGCCTGCGGCAAAAATCAGGGCATAGGCGGCGCCAGCAGCGATGCCAGTGCCAGCACGCAAAAAGAAAACGCCACTTTTGCGCAAGCCATCGCTGGGGCTTCGGGGCAGGATTTTGAAGATGCCAAACGCGGCCTGATCGCGCGGCCCACGGGCAAGATACTGGCTGCTGATGGCAGCGTCTTGCGCGACTTTGCGGCCTATGACTTTTTGCAGGGCACCGCGCCCGATACCGTCAACCCCAGCCTGTGGCGACATGCGCAGCTCAATGCCAATGTAGGTCTGTTCAAGGTGATGGATGGCGTGTACCAGTTGCGCGGTTTTGATATTGCCAACATCACCCTCATCGAAGGTAAGACAGGCTGGATAGTGGTCGACGCACTCACCTCGCGCGAGTCCGCAACGGCAGCTATGGCGTTTGCTGAGCAGCACTTGGGCAAGAAACCGGTCAGTGGTTTGGTGCTCACGCATGCACATGCCGACCACTTCGGCGGCGCGCTAGGTGCCTTGTCGCAGGCCGATGCGGCGCAGCGCAAAGTGCCTATCGTGGCGCCAGCGGGGTTTATGGAAGAGGCCACCAGCGAGAATGTGTTGGTGGGCACGGCCATGGGCCGGCGCTCGGTGTACCAGTTTGGCCGTGACCTGCCGCGCAGCGCCAAAGGTAATGTGGACACCGGCTTGGGCAAAGATGTGATCTACGGCAGCATCGGCATCTTGACGCCGACCTGGCTGATTTACCAGGCCAATCAGCCCATGCAAATCGATGGTGTGGACTTTGTGTTTCACAACGTACCCAATGCCGAATGTCCAGCGGAGTTGAGCTTTTCGATTCCATCCAAAAAGCTGTATGACGGCGCAGAAAACCTGTCTCAAACCATGCATAACTTGCTGCCTATACGTGGCGCCAAAGTGCGCGACGCTTTGCGCTGGGCCGCCTACATGGAACAGGCCTTGGAGCAAACCCGCGAGGCAGAGGTGTATATCGCCTCGCACCACTGGCCGATCTGGGGCAACGCCAATATCCAGCAGTTCATCACCATGCACCGCGACGTGTACAAATACACGCATGACCAAACGGTGCGCTTGATGAACGCGGGTTACACGCCCAATGAGATTGCCGATAAAGTGCAACTACCCAAGTCCCTGGCCGACTTCATGGCGGTGCGCGGCCACTATGGCGATTTGCGCCACAACGTCAAAGCGGTGTATCAGTTTTATCTTGGCTTTTTTGATGGCAACCCGGCGCACCTCAACCCACTGGCCCCAGCGGAGGTGGGTAAACGCTATGTGGAACTTGCTGGTGGGCCTGACAAAGCTCTGGCCGCTGCGCAGCAGGCTTTTGACAAAGGCGATTTCCGCTGGACTGCCGAGCTGCTCAACCATGTGGTGATGGCCGATTCCTCCAACAAAACCGCCAAAGAACTGCTGGCCAAAAGCTACGAGCAAATGGGCTATAGCGCCGAGTCCGCCACCTGGCGCAATGCCTATTTAAGCGGCGCACAAGAGTTGCGCAATGGCCCGCCAAGCAAAGGCATGTCCAAAGCCGGCGCCATCGACTTGCTGCTGCAAACGCCGATGGAGCGCTTTCTAGAAGCTATGGCCGCCAGCCTGGACGGCCCTGCTGCCGAGGGCAAAAACTACCGCATCAACCTGGTGCTGAGCGACCAGAAAGAAAGCTACGCTTTGTGGATAGACCACGCGGTGCTGCATTTCAAACGCGGCCAACACCCAGAGGCCGATGCTACGCTGACATTGACCAAGCCCTTGTTCGTAAAAATCATCGCTGGTAGCGCAGGCATACAGGACACTTTGCTGAGCGATGACCTAAAGCTTAGTGGCAGCAAAGTGGACTTGGTGCGCTTTTTTGGCCTCATAGAAAAAGCGCCGGGCACTTTTGGCATCGTGACCCGCTAGCCGCGACCTCAGCATGTCGCTGGTCCTGTATGGCTCGACGATTTCTTACTTTACGGGCAAGCTTGAAGCGGCGCTGCGCTACAAAGAAATTGACTACCGCTTAGAGCCCATGCGCTCGCGAGCGCAGCGAGGGCTGATTCCGCAAGCCACCGGCGTGTTTCAAATGCCCGCTTTGCAACTGGGAGACGGGCGTTGGTTAACCGACTCGACGCTGATCCTGCAGTGGCTGGATCAGGCCTATCCACAATACCCGCTGCTGCCGCAAGACCCGGTGTTGCGCTTTGTTAGCCTGCTGCTGGAAGACTACGCGGATGAGTGGCTGTGGCGCCCGGCAATGCATTACCGCTGGCACCATGCGCAAGACGCCGCGCGCCTAAGTCGCCATATCAGCGAAGAGTTGCTCTCGGACATGCCCGGCCCGTTGTGGCTGAAACAGTTTTTTGTGCGCCAGCGCCAGCGGCATTTGTTTACCGTGGGTGACGGAGTGAACGCTCACACACATGCACATGTTGAAGGCATTTACCTAAACACCTTGGCGGCTTTGGAGGCCATGTTTGCGAACCGACCGTTTATGCTGGGCGCGCGGCCCAGCCTGGTGGACATCGGCTTCTTCGGGCCTATGTTCCGCCACTTCAGCCAGGACCCGACAGCTGCCGCGCTCATGCAAGCGCGTGCCCCGCACACCCAGGCCTGGGTGGCCCGCATATGGGCCAGTCGCGGCAGCCAGTTACAGGGTGATTTGATGCAAGCTTCGCCGCAAGACTTTGCGCCACTGCTGCGCGAAGTGGGCCAGGCCTATCTGCCTTATTTGCTGGCCAATGCGCAAGCGGTGGCGCATGGTCACAAGCGTTTTGATGTGGTCCTACAAGGCTGTGCCTACCGGCAAGTGCGCACTTCGCGCTACCGTTTGCTGTGTCTGGAAATGCTGCAACACCACTTTGCGGCGGCAAGCGCATCGCAGCGCGTGGGCTTGGATGCCATTCTTGCTGACAGCGGCATCAGCGCGGCCTTGCGCGCCCAGTTGCCCGCGCACAGCGGCGTGGATGCAGCCACCCACTCGGCCTTCTCGCCGGGCTTACCTATGCTGGGTTTATAAGCCCCAGTCGTATTCAATGCTGATAGGTGCGTGGTCTGAAAAACGAGTGTCTTTGTAGATGGCATGTTGTCGAGCGCCCACCGCCAGCGCTGGCGTAGCCAGGTGGTAGTCCAAACGCCAGCCTACGTTTTTGGCATAGGCCTGGCCCCGGTTGCTCCACCAGGTGTAGGCCGCGTCGGTGGCGTTGGGCTCGAGTTGCCGATAGACATCGACCAGACCACCTTCGCCGAGCAGACGCGTCATCCAGGCGCGTTCTTCGGGCAGAAACCCGGAGTTTTTGCGGTTGCCTTTCCAGTTTTTCAAATCGATTTCCTGGTGCGCAATATTGATGTCGCCGCATAGAACAAACTCACGCGTACGCTTGAGCTTTTGCAGGTGCGGGTACATGCCTTCCAGAAAACGGTATTTGGCCTCCTGCCGCTCCTCGCCTGACGAGCCGCTGGGGAAGTAGCAGCTGATGATGGACAGCTTGCGCTTGGGTGTATCAAAACGCAGTTCTACATAGCGGCCCTCGGCATCAAACTCTGTAGAGCCATACCCCACCCGCACATCGCTGGGTGCGTGGCGGGTGTAAACGCCTACACCGGAATAGCCTTTTTTCTCGGCAAAGTGAAAGTGCCCGGCCATACCGGCCAGGGTTTCAAACTGCCCAGCGATATCAACGGCCTGGGCTTTGACCTCTTGCACGCACAAACAATCGGCCTGCAAGTTGTGCAGCCAGTCTTGCAGTCCTTTGCTGCTTGCCGAGCGGATGCCGTTGAGGTTTAAGCTGGTGAGTGTGAACAAGTGGTTCTCCGGTGCACATGGTGAAAGAGTGGAAGATAACGCATTGTCGACTTCGCAAATTCGGGCGTTCTGTGCCATGATGGGATTGGGATATTTGAACGACGATTAGGAGCTCGCATGGCCACTAAAGTAAATTGATTACATCCGTCGACCGGCATGATGAAGCCTGGTTTTTACGGGTTTAGCTGGACCTACTTGTTTTTTGGCGCATTCGTCCCTTTTTTTGTGGTGAACTGGGCGTGGCCGCATTGCATTTTCTGTTTTCATTTATCACCATAGGCTTATGGCAATTGATTGCTGCATTTCTCCACAACAAACAATATATGACCCGTATGCTGGAAAAGGGCTACCAGTTGCACGATGATCAAGCACGCATGGACGATGCCCGCACCAGTCTGGGTATCGTCAAGCTATAACCTTTATCTAGACGGTCGCACTTGCGCCGGACGTGGTCTTCAACATGCCGCGGTAAATTTCCTCATCGCCCACCACGCCGACAAAGCGACCCGCTTCGCACATCAAAACCGGGCGGCCGGTGGCGTGGCGGATGTGGATGATTTGCTCGAGCAGCATGTCCGGGTTTGCCATAGCGATGCTGCGCCCGTCCAGGCCCGCTTGTACGATGTCCATCTGCAAATGGTAGGCCAGCAGGTGGCCGGGCTGGCCTTCGATGTCGGCGCACTCGGGCTGTCCGGCCTCGTCCAGTTGAAGCCAGTGGTGGCCAGTCCAGTCCAGTTGCACACGCAGGCCTTCGTGTTTGAGCTTGTCCAGCGGCGTCATCAGCGAGCGACCACGCAGCACTTTGATGGGGTTCATATGCGCCACAAAGTCGCGCACATAAGCGTTGGCCGGATTGAGCACTACTTGCTCGGGCTCGCCCGATTGCACAATGCGTCCGCCTTCCATGATGGTGATGTGGTTGCCCAGCTTGATGGCTTCGTCCAGGTCGTGGCTGACAAAGACGATGGTTTTTTTCAGCTGTTGTTGCAATTGCAAAAGCTCTTGCTGCAAGTGCTCGCGTATCAACGGGTCCAGCGCAGAAAAAGGCTCGTCCATCAGCAAAATATCTGCATCTGTGGCGAAGGCGCGCGCCAGGCCAACACGCTGTTGCATACCGCCGGATAACTGGTGCGCGTATTTTTTGCCCCATTGCTGCAGACCCACCAACTCTAGCTTTTCGGCGACGACTCTGTCGCGCTGCGCTTTGGGCATGCCGCTCAGTTCTAGGCCCAAGCCCACGTTTTCGGCCACGGTGCGCCAGGGCAGCAGCGCGAACTGTTGGAACACCATGGCCACGCGCGTGGTGCGCAGGCGGCGCAAGGTGGCCGCGTCGCAGCGCGTCAGGTCTATGTAGTCGCTTTGCCCTGCTTGGGTGTCGCGTATCAGCACCGCGCCCCGGTTGGCTTGGTTCAGACCGTTCAGGCAACGCAGCAGCGTGGATTTACCCGACCCAGACAAGCCCATGAGCACCGAAATCTCGCCCTCGGCGATTTGCAAATTGCAGTCCGCCGCACCCAGCACCGCGCCGGTAGCATCCAAAATTTCTTGCCGGGTTTTACCGACGTCTAACAGGGCCAGCGCCTGCGCGCTTTGCTTACCAAAGACGACGTCCACATGGCGGAACTCGGCCATGGGTGACGCGCTATTTTGCGGGCTATGGCCTTCAGTCATGGACGCGGGTTTTACACAAACGGTCGAGGACGATAGCAACGATAACAATCGCCAATCCAGCCTCAAAGCCATCGGCGATATTGACCGAGTTGAGCGCGCGCACCACCGGTTTGCCCAAGCCATCGGCGCCCACTAGCGCGGCGATCACCACCATGGACAGGCTGAGCATGATGCACTGCGTGATGCCGGCCATGATGTTGGGCAGGGCCGAGGGAATCTCCACCTTGATTAGCAGCTGCCAGCGCGTGGCACCAAAGGCTTGGCCTGCCTCAATCAGCGGACGCGGCACCGAGGAAATACCTAGCGTGGTCAGGCGTATCGGCGCGGGCAGGGCAAAGATGACGGTAGAAATCAAGCCCGGCACCACACCCAGGCCAAAAAGGATGAGCGTGGGGATTAGGTACACAAAGGTGGGAATGGTCTGCATCAAATCCAGCAGCGGGCGCAAGGCCGCTTCCAACCAAGGCCGGTGCGCCGCCGCGATGCCGATGGGCACGCCAATCAGCACGCAGGTCAGCGTGGCAAACGACACAAGCGACAGCGTCTCCATGGTCTCGGTCCAGTAGCCCATGTTGATGATGAGCAGCAGCGCTGCGCCGACAAACACCGCCAACTTGACCGAGCGTTGCAAGGTCCAAGACAGCGCGGTCAGAAGGCCCACCATGCACAGTGGCTGCACCCACAAAAGTGCCTCGGTAAAACCCAGCACTAGGGCACTGAGGTTTTCGGATACCGCATCAAACAACCAGGGCGCGCTTTGGGTAATACGCTCTACGCCCGCTGCGATCGTCTCGCCCAGCGGGAGCTTGTTGTCGGTGAGCCACGCGAGCGCGGCTTGCAGACCGGCCGCCATGCGTTTACTTGCTGATCATCGCAGGGGTCACGTCCTTGCCATCAAAGGTTTTGACGCCGGCCAGCCAGTTACCCCACGTGGAGGCATTGGTCTTGAGCCAGGCTTGGGCGGCGGCTTCGGGCTTCATTTTTTTGTCCAGGATGGAGGACATGATTTCGTTTTCTGCTTCCAAGCTGAACTTGGTGTTCTTGAGCAGCTTGCCCACATTGGCGCATTCTGTGGAATAGCCTTTGCGCGTGTTGGTATAGACCGTGGCGCCACCGAAGTTGGGGCCGAAGAAGTCGTCACCACCAGCCAAATAGGTCATTTTGATTTTGCTGTTCATGGGATGCGGCGCCCAGCCTAGAAACACAACCCACTCCTTCTTAGGTACGGCGCGCACGACTTGCGAGACCATGCCCGCTTCGCTGGACTCCACAATCTTGAAGCCGGCCAGACCGAAGGCGTTCTTCTTGATCATGTCCAAAATCAGGCGGTTGCCGTCATTGCCCGGCTCGATGCCGTAAATCTTTTTGTTGAACTTGTCGGCGTTCTTGGCGAGGTCGGCAAAGGTTTTGACACCAGCTTCGGCCACGTAGTCAGGCACCGCCAATGTGTACTTCGCACCTTCGAGGTTGGCGCCAATGGTTTCCACCGAGCCGTCGGCTGCATAGGGCTTGATGTCGCCTTCCATAGACGGCATCCAGTTACCCAGAAACACGTCGATCTTTTTCGCCTTCAGGCTGCTGTAAGTTACCGGCACCGATAGCACTTGCGCCGTAGGCTTGTAGCCGATGCCCTTGAGGATTTCGGACATCACAGCGGTGGTGGCGGTGATGTCGGTCCAGCCGACATCAGCAAAGCGCACCGCTTGGCAGGACGCAGGCTCAGCCGCTTGGGCTTGGCCTACCAGCGAGAAAGAAACGGTAAGCGCAGCGGCGGCGAGGGTGAAGTGGCGGGTAAACGGGGAAGTGTGTGACACGCGAGTCTCCTTGAAAGGTGGTTGTAGTCCATGCCGGGTGCCGGGTTGACGGGGGGCATGCGCAAGCAAGAAATTTCATGGTACACCGACTGCGCTCCGAAAACACCGCCAGCGCGCAAATTTGCGGCCACCATGCCATCATCCGCTGCTCAATACAATCGACGAGCCCCTTTTCAAGACTCCGCATGACCACTTCCAGCACCAGCGCCGACTCCCACCCGCCCAGCCAAAACAGCGCATTAGCGCAGGAGTTTGTGCAATTTGCCATCGCCGCAGGCGTATTGCGCTTTGGCGAATTCAAAACCAAGGCCGGGCGCCTAAGCCCCTATTTTTTCAATGCAGGTTTGTTTGACGACGGCGCCAAGCTGGGCCGGCTGGCGCAGTTTTATGCCCAGGCCTTGCTGGCCAGCGGTGTGCAGTTTGATATGTTGTTTGGCCCGGCTTATAAAGGCATTCCTTTGGGCGCGGCGGTGGCCGTCGAGCTGGCGCGCCTGGGTCGCAACGTGCCCTTTGCCT
>CANJXV010000019.1 GCA_947478935.1 Comamonadaceae bacterium | reverse complement strand
TTGATGACTGGGGCATCGACATGGCGGTTTCCGGTTCTCAAAAAGGCTTTATGTTGCCTGCGGGCCTGGGCATTCTGTGCGCTAGCCCCAAGGCCTTGGCCATGTACCCGTCGTCCAAGCTCAAACGCGCTTACTTTGATCTGCCGGACATGATCCAAAGCAATGCCACCGGCTACTTCCCCTACACCCCAGCGTTGTCACTGATGTACGGGCTAATTGAGGCACTCAAGATGATCAGCGAAGAAGGCCTGGACAATGTCATCGCGCGCCACCATTACCTGGCCGAGGGCGTGCGCGCTGCGGTGACCGAGGGCTGGCAACTCAAGCTATGTGCCAAAGAGCAACGCTGGCACTCTGACACCGTGTCTGCGGTCATGCTGCCCGAAGGCATCGCGGGTACTGAAGTCATAGCCCGTGCTTACCAGCGCTACAACCTCTCGCTGGGCGGCGGGCTGTCCAAAGTGGCGGGCAAGCTGTTTCGCATCGGCCATTTGGGCGATATGAATGAGATCCATTTGATGGCCGCGATCAACGGCGCAGAAATGGCCATGCTCGATTGCGGCGTCAAAGTGCAGCCCGGCAGCGGCGCGGCGGCGGCCGGCCACTACTGGCGCACCCACGAGGCACCTTCGGGCCTGTGCGCCATGCCCAAGCCGCAAGAAGCGCAGAGCACTACACCGCGCTCCAGCCCGGCACTTGCACCCCGCTAAAGCGCAGTACCGAGGGTGGGGAACCTTAAGCCCCCCCGAGGTAGAACGCTTGCGCCATTTGACGAGTTTCCCAGGTCGCGCCATCACCTAGTCAGCATTTAATTTATCAAATACTTAACTAAAGTCTAAAAAGATATTAATTTACTTTTTTGATCAAGACTTTTACATTCCTTCCAAGACAACCCCAAACCCTTACACAGGAGATATTGATGAGCGATAACGACAGCCAAATCACCGACGGCAAAAAGCGCTACAGCGCCGGTGTCTTGAGATACAAGCAAATGGGCTACTGGGATCCCGACTACCAGCCCAAGGAAACCGACTTGATCGCTATGTTCCGTATGACGCCTCAAGAAGGGGTCGACTCCGAAGAGTGCGCAGCGGCCGTGGCCGGCGAATCCTCTACCGCGACTTGGACGGTTGTATGGACCGACCGCTTGACCGCCTGCGACCTCTACCGCGCCAAGGCTTACCGCGTCGATGCCGTGCCCAACACTGGTCCCGGCACGAAGACAGAACAGCAGTACTTCGCCTACATCGCTTACGACATCGACCTGTTCGAAGGCGGCTCGATCGCTAACCTGACTGCCTCGATCATCGGTAACGTCTTCGGCTTTAAGGCAGTGAAGGCGCTGCGCTTGGAAGACATGCGTATCCCCGTCGCCTACCTGAAGACCTTCCAGGGTCCTGCTACTGGCGTTGTCGTAGAGCGCGAGCGCCTAGACAAGTTCGGTCGCCCACTGCTCGGCGCCACCACCAAGCCCAAACTTGGCCTGTCGGGCCGTAACTATGGCCGCGTGGTGTACGAGGGCCTCAAAGGCGGTCTCGATTTCATGAAGGACGATGAGAATATCAATTCGCAGCCCTTTATGCACTGGCGTGATCGTTTCCTTTACTGCATGGAAGCCGTCAACAAAGCCAGCGCGGCCACCGGCGAGGTCAAAGGCCACTACCTGAACGTCACCGCCGGCACGATGGAAGAAATGTACGCCCGCGCCGAATTCGCCAAGAGCTTGGGCAGCGTGATCATCATGATCGACCTGGTGATCGGCTACACCGCAATTCAGAGTATGGCCTTGTGGGCGCGTAAAAACGACATGATCCTGCACCTGCACCGCGCAGGCAACAGCACCTACTCGCGCCAGAAGAACCACGGCATGAACTTTCGCGTCATCTGCAAGTGGATGCGCATGGCGGGTGTGGACCACATCCACGCCGGCACGGTGGTCGGCAAGTTGGAAGGCGACCCGATGATGATCCGCGGTTTTTACGATACGCTGCTGGACACGCACACACCGATGCAGCTCGAAAAGGGTCTGTTCTTCGAGCAGGACTGGGCTTCGCTGAACAAGGTCATGCCAGTGGCCTCTGGCGGCATCCATGCTGGTCAGATGCACCAGTTGCTGACCTACCTTGGCGACGACGTGGTGCTGCAGTTCGGCGGCGGCACAATTGGCCACCCGATGGGCATACAGGCCGGCGCCACGGCTAATCGCGTCGCCCTTGAAGCCATGGTGCTGGCGCGCAATGAAGGCCGCGACATCTGGAACGAAGGCCCACAGATTCTGCAGGACGCCGCCAAGTGGTGCTCGCCTTTGAAGGCCGCCATCGACACCTGGGGCGACATCAGCTTTAATTACGAATCCACCGACACCGCCGACTTCGCCGTCACGCCGACGGCTTCCATTTAAGGAGTTACCTCATCATGATGACCAACCAAGGCAATCGCCTCACACAGGGCCAGTTCTCCTACCTGCCTGAACTCACTGACAAGCAGATCAGCGCACAGATCGAGTACGCGCTCGGCAAAAACTGGGCACTCGGCGTCGAATACACCGACGATCCGCATCCTCGCAACACGTACTGGGAGATGTATGGCAACCCGATGTTTGACTTGAAGGACGCGTCAGCAATCTTGACGGAGATCAATGCCTGCCGCAAGATGTTTCCTAATCACTACGTTCGTGTCACGGCGTTCGATGCAACACAAGGCGTTGAGTCGGTGCAAATGTCTTACATCGTCAACCGGCCGAAGAGCGAACCCGGGTTCGGCCTGACCAGGCAGGAGATCGGCGGTCGTCAGATCCAGTACACCGTACACAGCTACGCCACCGATAAACCCGAAGGCGAGCGTTACTAAGCGCGCCCAGACCGCGCCACAGCCATGAGCAACTACTCCATTCCTGGCGCGCAGGCCCAGATGCCGGTTACAGCAGCAGCGGAATCCGTGGATCCGCCGAGTGCGGCTCTGGGCCAAGCGCGCAGCGTAGGTGAGGTTTTGGCGCAGTCGCAGGTGGAGGAGGTCATCGCCGAGCTGGACCGTGATCTGGTGGGGCTGGCCCCGGTGAAAGCCCGCATCCGCGACATTGCGGCCTTGCTGGTGATTGACAAACTGCGCATCAATCTAGGTCTGGTCAGCGAGGCACCGAGCTTGCACATGAACTTTGTGGGCAATCCTGGCACCGGCAAAACCTCGGTGGCCATGCGCATGGCGCAAATTCTCCACCGCTTGGGTTATGTTCGCAAGGGTCATCTGGTGGCAGTTACCCGCGACGATTTGGTGGGCCAGTACATCGGCCACACCGCGCCCAAAACCAAAGAAGTGCTGAAAAAGGCCATGGGTGGGGTGCTTTTTATTGACGAAGCCTATTACCTGTACCGTCCGGAAAACGAGCGCGACTACGGGCAGGAGGCCATCGAAATACTGCTGCAAGTGATGGAAAACCAGCGCGATGACCTGGTGGTGATTCTGGCGGGCTATAAAGACCGGATGGATACCTTCTTCGAATCCAACCCCGGCATGAGTTCTCGCGTGGCACACCACCTCGACTTCCCCGACTATTCGGTTGACGAGTTAGTGCAGATTTCGCAAAAAATGCTGGTTCAGCAGAACTATGTGTTTGCACCGGATGCCGATACGGTATTCAAGCGCTACCTGGGCTTGCGGGTGCAGCAACCCCACTTTGCCAACGCCCGCAGCGTGCGCAATGCATTGGACCGGGCGCGCCTGCGCCAGGCCAGCCGGCTTTTTGCCGACCGTGACCGGCAACTGAGCGCCGATGATTTACGTACCCTGACTGCGTCCGACTTTGCTGCTAGTCGGGTCTTTCAGCAAGCAGATGTCCGCCCGGACGCCTAAAAACATAGACTGGGATCTGATGCTCAAAGCGCTAATTTTTGATGTGGACGGCACGCTGGCCGATACCGAGTCCGCGCACCGCGCTGCCTTTAACCATGCGTTTGCCGAAGAAGGCCTGGACTGGGTGTGGGACGAGGCCCTGTACATCGAGTTGCTGGATATTTCCGGCGGCAAGGAGCGCATCGCCCATTATTGGAAGCGCACGCGCGCAGACATCGTGGGTATTGAGGCCCACTCCCTGCAAGATACGATTGTCCGGCTGCATGAGCTCAAGACCGCCGCCTATGAAGGCATGGTCAATGACGGCGTGGTGAGCTTGCGCCCCGGCGTATTGCGCCTCATTGAATCGGCCCACGAGCAAGGCCTGGCACTGGCAATTGCCACCACCACTTCGCCGGTCAATATCGCTGCCCTACTGCGCAAGGCCATAGGCGCGCACTGGCGCAGCTTGTTTGGCGTGGTGGAGGACGCTTCTACCGCGCCACGCAAAAAGCCGCATCCGCAGGTCTATTTACAAACTTTGCAGCGTATGGGTATGGCCAGTAGCGACTGCATGGCGATCGAAGATTCATCCAATGGCTTACAAGCGGCGTTGGCTGCGGGCTTACCCACGGTGATTACGCCCAATAGCTTTACCGCGCACCATCGCTTTGAAGGCGCTTTGCGCGTGGTGCCAGATTTAGGCGATACCACCGTGGCAGACTTGCGCATCTGGCATTCACAAGCCCGCGCCGCCTGATTTTTTGCTTTCCCGAGACCTTGCCATGCCCTTGTCCGCCCGCTCCCAGCATTCCACCCTCACGCAGTTTTTGATCGAAGAGCGGCGCAAATACCCCGGTGCCAGTGGCGACTTCAACGCCCTGATTTTGGACATCGCTTTGGCTTGCAAAGCGATTGCACGCGGCGTGGCCTTTGGCGAGCTCGGACAAGTCCTGGGCGATCACAAAAACGGCGACGGCGCTTCGGTCAATGTGCAGGGCGAGGCGCAGAAAACTCTGGACGTGCTGAGCAACCAAGCCTTTATCCGCCGCACCGAATGGGCGGGCAACCTTGCAGGGATGGCCTCTGAGGAAATGGAGCATCCCTACCAAATACCGACCCAATACCCACGCGGCAAATATCTGCTGGTGTTTGACCCGTTGGATGGCTCCAGCAATATCGATGTCAACGTATCGGTGGGTAGCATTTTTTCGGTATTGCGCGGGCCCGAGGACGGGCGCGATGTGCAAGTAGCCGATTTTTTACAAGCGGGCACCCGCCAGGTGGCTGCCGGATACGCCATATATGGGCCTACCACCATGCTCATGCTCACCCTGGGCAACGGGGTGCAAGGCTTTACGCTGGACCCCAACCTGGGCGAGTTCATGCTCACCCACCGCAACATCCAAATTCCCCGCGACACGCACGAATTTGCGATTAACGCCTCCAACAGCCGCTTCTGGGAAGCGCCGGTTAAGCGCTATGTCGATGAATGCCTGGCCGGCAAGACCGGCACGCGCGGCAAAGATTTCAATATGCGCTGGATCGCCAGCATGGTGGCCGAGGCGCACCGCATCCTGATGCGCGGCGGCGTGTTTATGTACCCCCGCGACACCAAAGATCCCAGCAAGGCCGGGCGCCTGCGTCTGCTGTACGAGGCCAACCCGGTAGGCATGCTCATGGAGCAAGCCGGTGGCCGGGCAAGCACCGGGGAGAAGCCGGTTTTGGATGTTGCACCAACATCTTTGCATCAGCGCATCGGCCTGGTATTTGGCTCTCGTAATGAGGTCGAGCGCATCGAGCGCTACCACCGAGAACCAGCGCAGGCGGAAGAGCACAACCCGCTGTTCGCCGAACGCAGCCTGTTTAGATTTTGAGATTATTCAGTCCAGGGAGTCCCCATGTCAGAGAAGCACCCAATCATTGCCATCACCGGCTCCAGTGGCGCGGGTACCACCTCAGTGACGCGCACGTTTGAGAACATATTCCGCCGCGAAGGCGTGAACGCCGCAATCATCGAAGGCGACAGCTTCCACCGCTATGACCGAGCCGAAATGAAGATGCGTCTGGCCGAGGCCGAGGCCAAAGGCAATAAAAACTTTAGCCACTTTGGCCCAGAAAACAATTTGTTCTCCGAACTGGAAGCTTTATTTGCCGACTACGCGAAAAGCGGAAGCGGCAAACAGCGTAAATATTTACACGACCATGAGGAAGCCGCACCCTTCAAGCAAGAGCCTGGCACTTTTACGCCCTGGCAAGATGTGCCGGCAGGTACCGATTTGCTGTTTTATGAAGGCCTGCATGGTGCCGTGGTGACACCCGAAGTCAATATCGCCAAACACCCAGATTTGCTCATTGGCGTGGTACCCGTGATTAACCTGGAATGGATACAAAAGCTGTGGCGAGACAAGTCCAAACGCGGCTACAGCACCGAAGCGGTAACCGATACCATCCTGCGCCGCATGCCCGACTATGTGAACTACATCTGCCCGCAATTTATGCATACGCACGTGAACTTTCAGCGCGTGCCCATGGTCGATACCAGCAACCCTTTTATCAGCCGCGACATTCCGTCGCCGGACGAAAGCATGGTAGTCATCCGCTTTGCCAAACCCAAGGGCATCGATTTTCAATACCTGCGCAGCATGATCGACGACAGCTTTATGAGCCGCGCAAATACCATCGTCGTGCCCGGTGGCAAGATGGAGCTGGCAATGCAACTCATCTTCACCCCCTTCATCTGGCGCATGATGGAACGCAAAAAGCGCGCATCATGAAACCGTACGACCTGATCCTCTTTGACCTGGACGGCACCCTGGTCGAAACCGCACCGGAAATTTGCGACGCTGTGAACGACACTTTGCAACACTTTAATTTTGCAAGCGTCTCGCAAGGGCAAGTCAATGACTGGATAGGCCACGGGACCCTGGAGCTGCTCATCCAGGCTCTGGCCTTTGTGCAAGGTATAAGTGACGCAACAGTCCGCAGCTCTGAGCGTTTAGCTGACATTGCCGTTGTCTTTAAAACGCATTACCGCGCGCGTTGCGGCACGCGCAGCCACTGCTACCCGCATGTGGTGGAAACCTTGCAGCGGCTCAAATCGCGAGGTGTTCTATTGGGGGTCGTCACCAATAAAGAAGGCGCTTACACGCAAACCGTATTGGATGCGCATGCATTGACGCCTCTGTTTGATTGCGTCATCAGTGGAGATACCCTGCCTACTAAGAAGCCTCGGCCCGACGGCGTGCTCAGTTGCCTAGCGCGCATGCAGGTGACTGCGGACAGAACGCTTTTCGTCGGTGATTCGAGCATTGACGTGGCAACCGCACGCAATGCTGGCGTGGCCGTTTGGGTGGTACCTTATGGCTACAACATGGGGGCTGCCATCGCGGACAGCCACCCTGACCGTGTCATTGCCAGCTTTGCAGAACTCTGAAGTTTGCGATTAGGCTCATTGGGCCAGACGCTTGTGCACGGCCCGCTTGCCCATTGTGCGCAACTGCTAAGCGCGACGCGCATTACCAAGGGTAATCAAAACCTTTGGGCGCTAAAAGGATGCAAATCAAAAGCACTAGGTCGCTCACCAACCATTTCGGCCACCACACTGCCGGTCAATCCACCCAAAGTCAGACCGATGTGCTGATGGCCAAAGGCATACACCACCCGCGCGCTCTTGCGCGAACGTCCCAGTACCGGAAGGCCATCGGGCAGAGTCGGTCGAAAACCTAGCCAAGGCGCCTGCGGCGCGCCCAGCGCAGGCAGGGCGCGGTGGGAAGCAAAATTTAGCAAACCCAATAAACCAGGATGCATTTCCTGCCCCAAGTCCGCCAATTCCACCGTGCCGGCCACGCGTATGCCTTGTGCCATAGGCGTCATGTAAAAGCCCCGTTCAGCCCAGCCCACCGGGCGCGAAATCAAGGGTCTACTATCGGGAAACATCAGGTGGTAACCGCGCTCTGCCTGCAAGGGCACGTCGTCGCCGCATTGCGCCGCCAAGGTCTTGGAGTGCACGCCTGCGCAGACGGCCAGATAGTCATAAGCGCTGTCATGGTCCACGCTACGCAAGCGCACCTGCTTGTCGTCCGCTTGGATGCCGGTGACCGTTAACGGATGCACCACGAGGCCTTTGGACTCCAAATAAGTCAACAAGGCATGCAGAAACGCCGAGGGGTCGCTCAGGTGCCAGGAGCCTTTGAACAAGGCGCCACGGTGAAAGATGGGGCTGAGCTGCGGCTCTAACTTGGCGATCGTGTCCGCGTCCAGAATGTCAAACTCTACGCCCAGGCGACGGCGCAATTCCAAGGTCTCGCGCGCGCCCTCGAAAGCGGCTACGCTGGAGTACAAATACAAGCACTCTTGTGGACATACAAAACGTTGTAGTTCGGCTTCGGCCAGCATTGCGTCGTAGCCGCTTTGCGCGCGGGCCAGCAGATGCGACAAGGCGGTTACGGTGGTGGTGTAGCGACCGGGCGCAGAGGCCCACAAAAAACGCACAAGCCAGGGTGCCAGCGCATGCAGGTGCGACCAGCGGACACGTAATGGACTTTGCGACGAGAACAAATAGCGCGGCAGTTCGCGGAACACCGAAGGGTTGTTGACGGGGATGCAGGCGTAATTAGCAAACGTTCCGGCATTACCAAAAGAGGCGCCGCCAGCAGCGCCAATCGGCTCATACAAGCTTACCTCGTGGCCGTCGCGCATCAGCCAGTAGGCCGACGACAGTCCGACAAACCCTGCCCCTATAACGGCAACGCGTGCCATCAGGCACGAACTCGGGCAGATGCGGCAGGCGTATCGCCGCTTAGGAGGGCAGACATCGTGCGCGCTAAGGCCATAACGACCGCTTTACCAGCGTACGCCTAGGCGCTCGAAGGCTTTGCTCAGGACAAACAACGGTCCGACCAGCAGGTATTGCAAGTCCTCGAAAAAGGAAGGCTTTTTACCCTCCAAATGGTGGCCTATGAATTGAAAAATCCAGGCAACAACAAAAACTCCCACACTGGCTTGCACCAGCACACCTGCGGCGTCCATTGCGTCCACCAAGGCCAGCATCACTGAAGACAAGAGCAGCATGCACAGCGTAAAAGGCCAAGACAGGCGCGAGTAATAGACCAAGCTAACTGCGATCAACAAAAGAACCAGGGCCGGGTGTACCGCAAATAACAAACCATTGAGACTGATCATGATGGCGGGAATCGCCACAAAATGAATCACTTCATTAACCGGGTGCGTATGGCTTAAGCCATAGTGCTGCAAGAGCGCATCGACTTTGCGCTGAGGTATGTCCAAACTTTCTGGCAGCGGGGGTTGCATTGAATCCATGGTGTGCCTCCCTAATGAAAAACGCGAACTAGGATTTTAAGAATTTCTTGAGCCATGCGACTGCGCGGCCCTGCATGCATTGTCCACCCCAGGCCAACAAGGCGTGGCTGGCGCCGGCATACAAAAACTGCAACTGGCGCGGCTTGCTAGCGCGCAGTTTGGCGGGCTCGGACTGCATCATGGCGTATACGTTGTTGGCCAGCACTTCGCTGTCCTGCCAGACATGAAACACGTCTGGATGGCTGCTGCTGCGCTCAAAGGCATCGGTGACCATGGCGTCGTCTTGCACCGCCAGGCCACTGGGGCTGAGCCAGGCGGGTGCAGTGCGGGCCAAGACCAAAATTGGCACATCGCAGGCCAGACGGGCGCCGCTGGCCAGCACCACGTCATCGCGCGTGAGTGACGCTACAGACTCATAGAGCACGGTGACACGCTGTTCGCGCAGCAATTGCAACATGCGCTGGTGCAACGTTTCGGGATAGCCTATATCGCCCTCTTGCTGGGGCCCGATGATCCAGGTCACCGCCGCAGTGGGCATGCGCTGGCGCACGGCCAAGGCCAGCTCAAAGCCTTCTGTGCCAGCACCAATCACCGCCATACGCAGAGCGCGGGTACGGCCCAGTCCGCATACCTTGGGCCACAAGTTGGCAAAGCCTTCCAGCGGCGGCACAAATAAACCGTGTTCGCGCGCGCCGGGCATGGCCGCTTCGATAGCTTCGCGGTGCGGCACCGGGCCGGTGTTGATAGACAGCAAGTCATAGCCTAGCGACTGGCCGTCGTCGAGCAAAATACTGCGGGAGACGGCATTGAGGCCACGGCCCTGGCGCCCGGTCCACTGCACTTTGTCCTGTTGTAGGAGCGGCTCGAAATCGACCGTGCAATCGGCCAGCGGCACATCGTTGGCGACGTAGCGTGCCAGTTTGCGCGGGGCAAAAGTCTGGGTTTGTTGGGCTAAGACCGTGATCTGGACATGCGCTAGGGGCCGACGCTTGAAATGTTCAAGTAAGCGGATATGGGCTGGACCCATACCCCACAAAACTAAATGTTCGGGCCGCCGGTAGGGTCTGGCGGCCAACTGGGCGCCCAGGGCAATGGCTTCTTCACCCGTCACCACAGAGTCTGCGGAGGGTGTCGGTAGTTCTTCCGTCATACCCCTATTGTTCCACGAGCGTGATAGGCGTCCGGAAATCGGCCACTTCGCACACCCGACCGATCAGCGCGCACTGCGCATAACCCTGCGCCCGCAAGGCCTGCACACAAGCCTGCGCCTGTTCCCGAGGGACACTGGCCAGTAAGCCGCCGGCGGTTTGCGGATCGAAAAGCAACTCGCGGCGCAAGCGCAGTACTTGGGCGGCGGAAAGTTCTGCTTCGTGGGCGCCCAGCTTGGCCGTGGGCCCAGCAGCAGCGGCTGAACTTGCGCCCGTACTTGGACTTGGATGGACGCTTTTATAAAGCGACGCGCCAAGGTCTGCATCGGCACCCATGCCCGCTTCTTGTTCCGACTTCTGGGGCCGACCAGCAATCGCCGAGCCTTGCTGGGCATTGCTGCTGTGCAAAGAACTAAAAATACCGGCGTCCATCGAAGCCAGCGCGCCATCGAGCAGGGGCAAAGACGCTATGTCCAATTGCGCGCCCAAACGCTTGGTTTGCAACATTTCCACCAAATGGCCTAGCAAGCCAAAGCCGGTGACATCGGTGCACGCGCTGGCGCCGAACTGCGCCAGCGTGCGCGCAGCGCCCTGGCTGGATTGGGCCATGCTGTCCAGCGCCGCCTCTACCCAGCGGCCACGCGCGCGGCCCTGGGCATGGGCAGCAAACAAAGTGCCGGTGCCCAAAGCCTTGGTCAAAATCAGGGCGTCACCGACCATGGCGCCGGTTTTGCGCATCAGCTGCACCGGCTGGCCCTGCGCGTCCATATCCACCAGGCCGTTGATGGCAAAGCCCAGCGATAACTCCGGCCCCTCGCCGCTGTGGCCGCCCACCAGCGCGCAACCTGCGGCATTGAGCACTTGCACCGCGCCGGCCATCAGCTGCGACAAGAGGCTTTGGGTCTGGCGGTCCAGCCCCGGCGGCACCACCGCGATGGCCGTGGCGGTATGCGGCGCAGCGCCCATCGCAAAAATATCGCCCAACGCATGGTTCGCGGCAATCTGGCCGAAGCGGTAGGGGTCGTCGATAAACGCACGGAAAAAATCCACCGTTTGCACCTGCGCTTTACCTGCGGGAATGCGCACCAGCGCGGCATCATCAGGGGCGGACAAGCCAATCAATACGTCCGCGCTTTTCAAGGTTTGCAAGCCACCCAGCGCCCTAGCCAGCACACCGGCTCCTACTTTGGCCGCGCAGCCGCCGCAACGCATGGCCTGGGCCGCTTGCGCTTGTGCGCGCTCTTGTACATCCAGGTCCGCAAAATAGGCCAGCGCCTGCGCGCCTGCGTCTTGCGCCAGGGGCGCCATCGTGGCAACACCCAAATCGGAAAACCGCTGCATAAAGCGGCGGTCAATCCGGTCTTTCCAGCGCCAAACCCAGGTACCGGCAAAACCCAGCATGCCGCGCGAGGCCACGGCATAGCGGTCGCCGGTGCTGATCAGCGCCAGCCAGTATTTTTGGGGTCGATAGGCCTTTAAGGGAAGTCCGCACAAAGTGTGGCGCAAATTACGCGCCAGTGGCATACCCATGCGCACCGCAAACACGCCCGCTTTTTCCAGCGGGCGCGGGCCGAAAGCGGCCACATCGCCACTGGCAAAAATGCGCGCATCGGTGTCGGACTGTAAATACGCGTTCACGCGCACACAGCCATCACCATCCAGTGCCAAGCCGGTGGAGGCCAGCCAACTGCCGCCCGATGCTTGCGTCACCCAGAAAACGGCATCGGCCTCTGCGTGCTCCAGTGCATTGGTGCCACCAGCATGCTGCGCCGATGGCATTGCAGAACCCGCATCCGCTGCGCGCAGCACCTGCACACCGCTAGCGCTAAGCGAATGCACCCGCGCGCCAAGATGCACTTGCACGCCGCGCGCTTGCAAGGTGTGCATAAAGCGCGCGCGCACGCCCGCGTGGTGCGTGGGCAAAATGACGGGCGCAGCAGAAAACAATGCAAATTGCGGCGCTTGTAGGCCGAGCGCCTTGCATTCGTTGCGTAATCGATATTGCATCGCCAGTAGCAATTCCACGCCTCCAGCGCCCGCGCCCACTACCGCAATGTGGCGCGGCCCCTGCCCGGCGCGCACGCTGGCAAGCAGTTGCAACCATCGCACGTTAAATGCGGCAATCGGCTTGACCGGTATTGCGTGGTCGCTAGCGCCCTGCACCTGCGCTACTTGGGGCGTGGAGCCGGTATTTAGCGCCAGCACGTCATAGTCCAGCGGGGGGCGCCCGTGCAATAGCACGTGCCGTGCCTCGCGGTCTATGCCTATGACCTGCGCCCGAACAAAACGCGCACCGGCATAGGCGCACAAGCGCACTAAATCAAGATGAACCTCGTCATAGCCATAGTGACCCGCCACATATCCGGGCAACATACCCGAATACGGCGTGTGCGCGTCGGTACACACCAGGGTGATACGCACACCCGGAAGCGGCTGCATGCCAAAGGCTTTGAGCACGGCGACATGGCTATGGCCACCGCCGACCAACACCAGATCACGCAAGATGGGACCAGAGTTTGTTTGCATAGCCCCCCATTGTGACTAGCCGCGCCGCCAGCGGTGCCAGCGCGCCAGCCAGGGCATGGCTGCAGCGGGCAGGTGCGCGCGCTGCCATTGGCCCGCCAGATGCTTGGCCGACTCGCTGAGGCTCGGATAGCTGTGGATGGTGGCCAATATCGCCTTCAAACCCAGGCCCTGTCGCATGGCCAGCGAATAGGGTGCTAACAACTCAGCAGCATGTTCACCGACGATACAGACACCTAACAAAGTATCGCGGCCAGGCACGGTGAGTACTTTGACAAAACCGGCAGGCACCGCGCCAAGCGCGGCATCACAGATCGCACGGTCTAGGCCTGCCAGTTCAAAACGAGTGACTTCATATGCTAGGCCGCGCGCCTGCGCCTGTTGTTCATTGAGACCCACGCGTGCCACTTCAGGCGCCACATAGACTGCGGTGGGAAGCACGCTGTAATCGGGCCGCAACGCGCCCCAACCGTCGAGCAAGGCATTGACCGCCGCATACCAGGCCTGGTGCGCAGCAGCATGGGTGAACTGGTAGGGGCCCACCACGTCACCGGCTGCATAAATCGAAGGAATCAGGGTTTGTAAATATGCATCGGTATGTAATAGCGAATCGCAGTCAATGCCTAATGCTTCCAATCCAAAACCACGCAGTCGGGCTTGGCGTCCGGTGGCGCAAATGAGCAAGTCGTAGGGCACTGCAAATTCGTCGTCTTGCGCGGCTGGTGTAGCAGTCGTAGAAAACTGCTCTCCACGCAGCGTGGTGTTTTGGCGCAGCACCATCAATTTATCCGAACCTGCATGCGCTGGCAGTATTTCGCAACGCAAGACCTGGCGCCCTGTGAATACCCGCACACTGTCAGCAGTCAAAGCCGCCTGGACCAGCGCACTGACATCTCCATCTTCCCTGGCCAACAAAGCGGGCGCGGCTTCGACCAAACTCACCTGCGCACCCAGACGTGCAAAGGCCTGCGCCAACTCGCAACCCACAGGCCCGCCACCGACGATGGCGATACGCCGGGGCAGCGCGCCAGATTGCTCCAACGCATCCCATAAGGTATCGCTGGTCACATAGCCGCTGTACTGTAGGCCTGCAATAGCGGGCACGGCCGGCTGCGACCCGGTCGCCAAAATAATGCTGCGCGCGCTGATGCGCTCGGGCGCCTGGCCGCTGCGGCGCAACTCCACGGTCCACGGATCGACGATGTAGGCATAGGCTTGCAACACGTCCACCCCCATAGCGCGGTAACGCTCGGGGCTGTCGTGCGGCGCAATCGCGGCAATGATGCTGCGCACGCGTTGCATGACCGCTGCGAAATCCACCTGCACTGGCCCGGTCTGCACGCCAAAGCCCTGTGCTTGCCGCGCTTGGTGCGCGACGCGCGCACTTTGAATCAACGCCTTGCTGGGCACACAGCCGCGGTTAAGGCAATCGCCCCCCATCTCGCCCGCTTCCACCAGCGCTACGCGTGCCTGCGCATGCGCAGCCACGTAGGCAGATACCAAACCACCAGCGCCGCCGCCAATGACAATCAGGTTGTAGTCAAAGCGCGCCGGCCGCTTCCAGCGTGCGCCCACAGCGCGCCGACGCAGCCAAGCCAATGTACGCCGCGTCAACCAGGGCGTACCGGCCATAGCCAGCGCCAAGACAATTAGGACAGCAGCGACCTGTGGTTGCAATACTTCCGAGACCGATTGCAAGGCCGCAAGCTGGCTACCGGCTTGCAGATAAATCATGGTGGTGGGCAACATTCCCAATTGGCTGAACACATAAAAACGCCAGGCCGGCATACGTGTCAAACCCATCATCACATTGATAGCACCAAAAGGCACTAGCGGGACCAAGCGCAAACTGAGTAGATAAAAAACGCCTTCGCGCTCCAAACCGTGCGTCATGCGCCCTAAGCGCTGGGTCATGCCAGCGCCCAGGTAAGCGGGCAAGCTGTCAGCCAGTACATGGCGCACCACCAAAAAGGTAAGTGTTGCGCCTAGGCTGGACGCAAAAGACACTAGCAGCAAACCCCAGCTAAAGCCGAGCACCGCGCCACCGGCCAAAGTCAGGACCACAATGCCGGGCACCGCCGCACTGGCCAACAACATATACAGCGCAAAAAATGCAGCGCGCACCGTCCAGGGCGCTTGCGCGTGCCAGGCCTGCAAGTCCTGGTACTGCGCTTGCAAGCGCTCCAAACTGATCCATTCAGCTCCTTGCAATACAACGACCAGGGCAAGCGCGAGCAGGGCCCACAGACCTAAGCGCCAGAGCAAGCGCGCGCTAAACATCGGTATCCTTACTAATGCTGTTGGGCAGTGTGTCGTGCCGTGCAGGCGCTTGCTGTTGGTCTGTCGGCGCATCAGCGAGCAAGCGCAAACCGGCGGCGATGCGGCCCAGCCACGTGATAGCGCACAAGGCTGCAAACCCGTAAGCCAATGGTGCGAAATATTCAGGCCAAATACACATGGCACACAAGAGCGCCAAGGTCTCGGTCGCCTCAGTCAAGCCGCCCACAAAGTAAAACGATTTTTCCGGGTAATGTGGATTGTGCAGGCCGCGCTGTGCAGCCAAGGCAGCAAAGGCCAGAAAGCTGCTGCCAGTACCTATAAAAGCCGTGAGTAACACGGCTGCAGCCAATGCGTTAGTCGCCGGGTCGGCCAGCGCAAAGGCCAGCACCATCAGGGCATAAAACACAAAGTCCAAAGCAATATCTAAAAACCCGCCGACCGTCGAGCTGCTTTGACTTGCGCGGGCCACCGCCCCATCCAGCGCATCGCACAAGCGCGAGCACAAAAGCAAAACCAAACCCGCCATCCAGTCCTGCGATGCTACAAAGGCGGCAGCCAATACACCCAACGCAAACCCGACCCAGGTGATGCTGTTTGCCGAAATACCCCGACGCAGCAGCGGGCGAGCAAGCGCCTGCACTGCTGGGCGAAGTAGGCGGGTGGTAAAGCGGTCCAACATAGCGGCATTGTCGGTGCAAGTAATGACAAACTATGCGGGCTCAGGGTGCGGCTAAATGTGTGACACGCTGTGCGTCCAAGATATCGGCCGGATCGTGCGTGACCACCAGGGCGGTGATGCCGCGCCGGGCCACTGCGCACCCTACCAGCGCGCGCATGCGCTGGCGCAGCGCGGCATCGAGCTTGGCAAAGGGTTCATCGAGCATGAGGGCCTGCGGTTGCGAGAGCAATGCGCGCGCCAGTGCGACGCGTGCGCGCTGACCCCCCGATAGCGAGGCCGGATCGGCATGCGCAAAGCCGCCCAACTCCACCTCCTCCAAGGCCTGCGTCATCTGCGCTTCGCGTGCCGCCTGCGGCCCGGCGGCAATAGCGAACAAAAGGTTTTCACGCACCGTCATGTGCGCAAATAACAAATCGTCTTGATACAACAAAGCAATGCGCCGGGCGCGGGTGGGCAAGTGATCCACACGGCGGCCCAAGACATGCACCGCGCCTTCAAAATGCATGGCTGGCGCCAGCGTGCCGCACACCGCCGCTAGCAGGCTGGACTTACCCGAACCGCTGGCCCCCATGAGCGTGTGTACCGCACCGGCAGGCAGCGCAATGTCCAAGTCTTGCAGCAGCGTAGCACCCGGGCGGCGCAGTGTTTGCACTTGTAAATGCAACGCCGGGGCAGCTTCAAAAGCACGGGTCATCAGTGTGTCGTCAGGCTTGTACGCCGGTAGGTGGTGCGCTGCGGGAGTGTCGGGCGCAATAGACATAAGCCAGCGCATCCTAAGCCAGGCCACGCGCAACAGGTGGCTGCGCAAAACGCCGCCTGCGGCCCAGCCACAGTGCCAGTGCGAACAGGCATGCAGGCAACAGCCATTGCATTAAGGCAAAAGCAGCTAGCAGCGAGCGCTGTCCGCCGGCGGACAGCGCCACCGCTTCGGTGGTCACCGTCTCAAAGCGCCCGCCACCGACAAACAAAGTAGGTAAAAACTGCGCTACGCTGACGGCAAATCCCACCGCAAATGCCCCCACTAAGGCCGCGCGCAACAAGGGCCATTGCACCTCCCACAGATAGGCCCCGTGCGAACGGCCCAGACTGGCAGCCAACTGCGCCCCACGCGGGTCCAGCGCGGCATACGGGCCTTGCAAACTCAGCAGCACATAAGGCCAAACACTCGCACTATGCGCCAGCCACAAGCCCCACACGCTGGCGTCCCAGTCCAGAGCGATACACACGCGCTGCAAGCCAATCGCCCAGAGCAAGTTTGGCAAGGCTAGCTGCGCGTAAGCAACGCCAAAAAGCGCCGTACGCGAGCGCGTAGGCAGGCATTCCAAACAGGCCACTGCCAGCACCAAAGCCGTAGCGGCGCTGGCCATGCCCAGAAACAAAGTGGCGCCCACCACGCCGGCACTGTCCATTACTTGTTGCCAGGCTTGCAGCGTCCAAGACTGAGGCCAGAGCGCAGGAAAAAGCCAGACCCCGGCCATGCTGCCCCACAAGAGCGCCACTGCGACCAGCGCATACCCGGCGGGCAAAGTACGCAGCAGACACCGCCCGATGGTGGCCCTGAAGACGCCGTCCTTCGCGCCCTTGGCATGCGTCAAGCATTGCGGACCGCGCGTCCAGCGCACCGGGGCCCGCAAGCGCAAGTCAATGCGGTACAGCATCCATGCAAGTCCAGCCACCAGCACGGTGCAACACAACAGACACACAACCGCCGCCAGCCCTAGCGCACGGATGGCAGGGTCCGCATCCTGCAGCCACTGCCAGGCCAACACGGTCAGCGTGGGCGGCGCGCCCGGCCCGATGATCCAAGCCACATCCACAACCGTCAGGCTATACGCCCAGACCGCCAGGAGCGGTCCGGCCATGCGCGGCAGCAACTGCGGCCAGACCACGCGCCACCACGCAGACGGTGCGCTGTAGCCCAAGGTGGACGCCACACGCATTTGCGCTTGCCAAGCCTGCGCCACATCGGATCGTTGCATATGCGCCAGTGCGCCCCACAACAAAAACGGAATTTCTTTGCACACCAGCACCAATACCAAACCTAAGGCCCAGGGGTCTTGCGTGCTTTGCCAAGGCGGCGGTATATCCCGCGCCCAGGGCATCACCTCCTCCCAGGGTCGCAGCAGCGCAAACAAAAGCCGCACCAACCAACCCGAGGGTGCCAGCAACAACACACAACCCAGCGCAAAGGCTACATGCGGCAAAGCCAGCATGGCGGGCAAAAGCGCTGCATGCTTCCGCGGCGTACGCAAACCCAGTCCTGTGGACAAGATGCAAGCGCTGGCGCCCAGTGCCAGCAGCGTGGCCGCCAAGCCGCTGCACAGCGACAAGGACAAGGCCTGCGCAAACTGTGCGTGCTGCAGTAGTTGCACGCAGTCTTGAACGAAGGATGTGAAGGGTGAAAAAAAGTCCACGAAAACTTGTCGGTGCCAAAACAGCGATTGTCCGGCCAAGCGCGTTTGTGGGGAGTAGCGGCGGTTACCATAGCCGCCATGTTCAGTTATCGACACGCTTTTCACGCGGGCAACCACGCCGACGTGCTCAAACACATGGTTTTGCTGGCGCTGCTCAAGCACATGACGCTCAAAGA